>CAJXJM010000510.1 GCA_913054205.1 uncultured Rhodospirillaceae bacterium | reverse complement strand
TTTACAGCACCGGGGCCAGGAAGCGGCTGGCATCGTTTCCACCGATGGACAGCAATTCAATACCCACCGCGCTCTCGGATTAGTCGGCGATATTTTTAGCTCCCAAGAAGTCATGAATAGACTTACCGGCAGCAGCGCTATTGGTCACAATCGCTATTCGACAGCGGGCGAGACGGTTATTCGCAACGTGCAGCCGTTATTTGCTGAATTTGAGTTTGGCGGCTTGGCGATCGGACATAACGGCAATCTCACAAACGCCGTTGGCCTCCGAAAAAAATTGGTGGATCGCGGCTGTATTTTCCAATCGACGATGGACACGGAAATTATGGTGCACTTGATTGCCATCAGCCAGTTTTCCACCGTGGTTGACCGCATGATCGACGCCTTGCGCCATGTTCACGGCGCTTATTCACTCGTTGCTTTGACCAAAGACGCCTTGATTGGCGTGCGCGACCCGATGGGCGTTAGGCCACTGGTTCTGGGCCGGATAGATGGCGCCTACATTATGACGTCTGAGACTTGTGCGCTCGATATTATCGGGGCGGAATTTATTCGTGATGTCGATCCAGGTGAAATTGTCATCGTTGATTCTGATGGCATCCGCAGTATCAAGCCGTTTACCAAGGAGCCTAAAAAGCTCTGCATCTTTGAGTATATTTATTTTGCCCGCCCTGACAGCAGCGTTGAAGGCTACAATGTTTACGAAATCCGCAAACAAATCGGCGCGGAATTGGCGCGCGAAAGTCACATCGATGCCGATATTGTCGTACCCGTGCCGGATTCTGGTGTGCCGGCCGCTATCGGTTATGCGGAGCAAGCCAAAATACCTTTCGAGCTGGGCATAATTCGCAATCATTATGTTGGCCGTACGTTTATCGAGCCAACTGACCAAATTCGCCACCTCGGCGTTAAATTGAAACACAACGCAAACCGCGGTTATATCGAAGGTAAACGGGTGATCCTAGTGGATGATTCCATCGTCCGGGGAACGACCTCTGAAAAAATTGTCGAAATGGTGCGCGCTGCCGGTGCCAAAGAAGTTCATATGCGGATTTCCAGCCCTCCTACGACCAATTCATGTTATTACGGCATTGATACACCAGAAACTGAGCAATTATTGGCTTCCAAGCTGGACGTCGAGGCAATGGCCAAACATATTGGCGCAGATTCCCTCTCCTTTATTTCAATGGACGGTCTCTATCGCGCGGTCGGAGAAGAATCCCGCATCGATGATAATCCGCAATATTGCGACGCCTGCTTCTCGGGTGAATATCCAATTGAGCTGACCGATCGCAATGGCGGCACAGCTACCGCCCAATTGTCTCTTTTAACCGAACAGGACTAGGCGTGAGCGACGAGCCAAAAGGTAAACTCGCCGGTCGTATTGCAGTCATCACAGGTGCCTCGCGCGGCATTGGCGCAGCGACTGCAAAAATATTTGCAGCAGAAGGCGCACAGGTCATTCTGGTAGCCCGTACCCAAGGCGGCCTCGAAGAAGTCGACGATGAAATTCGAGCTGCCGGCGGCAGTGCTACGCTCGTGCCGATGGATTTAACCGATTACGACAAAATTGATGAAATGGGCGCAACGATCTATGAGCGTTTTGGCAAACTCGATATCCTAATCGCCAATGCCGGCATGCTTGGCACGATGGGTCCGATTAATCACATTGATCCGCAAATCTGGGAACAGGCAATGGCTGTGAACGTCACTGCCAATTGGCGCCTGATCCGCAGCTTTGATCCCTTGCTGCGCCAATCAGATGCCGGCCGTGCAATATTTATGACGTCCTTTGCGGCCCAGGTTCATCGCGCCTTTTGGGGCAGCTATGCAACGACCAAAGCCGCCCTCGATATGATGGTCAAAACATATGCTCAGGAAATTCTAAAAACAAACGTGACAGCAAATTTGTTCAACCCAGGCCGCACCCGAACAAAAATGCGGGCCGAGGCATATCCTGGCGAAGATCCAGAAACCGTAAAATCACCTGAATTCACCGCC
>CAJXJM010000509.1 GCA_913054205.1 uncultured Rhodospirillaceae bacterium | reverse complement strand
CAAAGCTGTTTCCGAGCCGGTGCCGCAGTGCATTCCTCAACTATCGAAGTTGTGCAAATTTCTTGCGATGAGGACGTCTATGACGGCTATTTCTGTCATCCGCACCAAACTGTTGGTGAGCCTGCTCCGGCTATTCTGATGATCGGTGGCGCAGATGCCTACGCCGAAGAGAATTATTTTAGCGGCCGCGCGATTTTAGACCGCGGCTGGTCGATGTTGCTGGTCGATACACCGGGTCGCGGATCATCCTATTATATGAAAAACATTATGGCGCGGCCTGACTACGAAGTTCCGGTTGCGTCTTGCATCGATTACTTGATTGAACGACCAGATGTCGATGCTGATCGATTGGCACTTTTGGGTATCAGCATGGGCGGTTTTTACGTCGCGCGGGCAGCGGCATTTGAAAAACGTCTTAAAGCGCTGATTTGCTGGTGCGGGTGTTACAGTATTCTCGACGATCTTTATGATTTTTTTGCGCCGCTTCAGCCAACACTTGATGGTTTGGTGTGCGCAAAATCGGACGCAGAAGCGCGCAAAGCGCTCAGGGCATTTTCAATGAAAGATCTGGCTGGTAACATAAAATGCCCCACTTTAATCACCCATGGCACCCATGATTTGCTGATGAATGTCGAAGGTGCGAAACGATTGTTCGATGAGATTGGAAGCGTCGATAAAATGCTCAAAATCTGGGACGGTTCGGAAGGTGGTACCGGTCATTGCAGCTACGACAATTGGAACATCTCAATCCCGTACATGCTCGATTGGCTCAAAACGCGCCTTTAGGTGGGCAAAAGTTAATTAAGTGACAGTCACTTAATTCACACCAATTCACAACTTCGTTAATTATCAACTGTTGATAATTAACGCCGGCTTAATTTGGTCCACACTTAGGGGTGCGAAAGCGAAATAAGTGTGATATTTAAAAGTTTCAATTCAACTTAAAAAATAGAAAAGAATCATGGCCGGTCATTCCCAGTTTTCAAACATCATGCATCGCAAAGGCGCGCAGGATAAAAAGCGTGCGAAAATTTTTGCCAAGCTCATCCGTGAGGTTACCGTTGCCGCCAAATCTGGCATGCCTGATCCGGATGCTAATCCGAGGCTACGCTCGGCGATTATCGCCTGCCGAGCCGCGAATATGCCGAAAGACAATATCGAACGAGCGATTAAGAAGGTCGCCGGCGGCGATGAAGGGGAAAACTTTGACGAAGTGCGCTACGAAGGCTATGGCCCCGGCGGCACGGCCATTATTGTTGAAGCTTTAACCGATAACCGTAATCGCACGGCATCCGATGTACGTACTGCATTTTCTAAAAACGGCGGTAATTTGGCGGAAACCGGGGCAGTGAGCTTTATGTTTGACCGGGTTGGCGCGATCCATTATCCGGTCGAAACCGGCTCGTCGGATGATGTGTTTGAAGCGGCGCTTGAAGCCGGCGCGGAAGATGTTGTGAGCGGCGATGGCGGGCATGACATTTATTGCCGGCCCGATGATTTTCATACGGTTAGTGAGGCCTTGTCGGCGTCACTTGGTGATCCCGAATCGGCACAGTTGGATTGGCGCCCTCAAAATACAATTGAGGTCGATGATAAAGCCGCCGAAACGATGATGCGGCTTTTCGAAGCTTTGGAAGACAATGACGACGTCCAGCGCGTATCCGCGAATTTTGAAATTTCTGATGAAGTTATGGCCAAATTGAACGCCTAAAGATTTAGCGCTTAATTAACGTGTTTTTGTTATCTTAGTAATCCTGGGAAACTAATTTTGTTTGGGGAACTATGAGACTACTCGGCATAGATCCAGGATTGCGTAATACCGGTTGGGGCATCATTGAATCCGACGGTAATCGTCTTGCCTATATTGGCGACGGCGTTGTGAAAAGTGACGCTAAGTTGAGCCTCGCCGAACGCCTTGTTCAATTGCACGATGGATTGGTCCAAATATTGAAAGATTTTCAGCCTGACGAGGTGGCCGTCGAGGAGACCTTCGTCAACGTCAACGCTGCCTCGACCCTTA
>CAJXJM010000508.1 GCA_913054205.1 uncultured Rhodospirillaceae bacterium | reverse complement strand
ACGCCCAACAATACAAACAGTCTATTCATCGCTCTTAAATGGGGATGAGTTTCAGGTGGAAAACAGCTTGTTTAGATCGCCGTGCGGAATGGCTTGGTCGGAGAAATCGAGCCGGCCGTTTTGTTTAAGTTGCAGCAAGGTATCACGATAATAGCCGAGCGTTGCCCGCGACAGCATGCCGCCGAGTGAAATTCGTTTAACCCCCAACGCTGCCAATTCATCCACATTCTGAGTACTAAAGCCGGCAACAATGTTCAGAGGGCCCTTAATTTCTCGAACCAAATCAGAGATGTCATTTGGCACGCCCGGGCCAATAACAAATGCGCTATCAGCACCAGCTTCAAGATAGGCGTTTGCGCGGCGCACCGTTTCGGCCAGCTTCTCTTCTCTCGATAGAGTTTGTGAAAAATAGACATCGGTTCGGGCATTGATCACAGCTGGTACGCCAGATTGTTCAGCCGCCTCGCGTGCCGCGTGAATGCGTTCCACCGCGAGATCAAAATCATAAATAGTGCCAACTGCATGATCGATACCGTCTTCGAGGTTAAGCCCAACCGCCCCCGCCTCAATTGTCACCCGCGTGGTCTCAGCGCAATCTTCGGGCGCATCACCATAACCCGCTTCCATATCAGCCGTGACCGGCACATCAACGCGCTTAACGATGGCACCAACAACCGCTGCCATCTCATCCCGCGAAATCGCTTCGCCATCCGGCAGTCCGAGCGCAAATGCAACGCCCGCGCTCGTCGTCGCAATGGCTGGGAATCCTTCTTCAACTGCGATAATTGCCGTGCCGACATCCCAGACATTTGGCAAAACCAACGGCTCATCGCCGTGGTGGAGATTGCGCAAAACTTCGGCCTTTTTTACGAGTGTATCTATTGTCATTCCGCGGCCTTTCCAACTTCGGCGTGGGATGTTGGTTTATTTGCTTCGAGCAACTCAGCTTGGCGGGCGTTTTCCTGTTCTGCATTACGAAACGCTTGATCCTTGCCGCGCAGATATTGATCGGGCCAAACTTGTCCTTCCCAGCCGTAATGCGCTGCAGCATGTAGCGTGAAAAACGGATCGCTTAAATGGGGTCGCGCCAACGCCACAAGATCGGCCCGACCTGCCGCCAATATCGTATTCACCTGATCTGCCGTTGTGATATTGCCGACGGTGATGGTTGGGATACCTGCTTCCAGGCGAATTTGCTCGCTGAGATGGGCGAGGAACATGCGGCCATAAATCGGATTCGCATCGGTGGTCGTCTGGCCCGCCGAGACATTGATAATATCGGCGCCACCTTCATAAATCAGTTTTGCAATTTCAACCGCCTCATCACCGGAGACGCCTTCTTCTCCGACCCAATCCTCTGCCGATATGCGAACTGAGATCGTTTTGTCATCGGGCCACGCTTCTCGAACAGCCGCCAGTACTTCCAGCGGAAAGCGCAGGCGATTTTCAAGGCTGCCACCATAATCGTCTTCGCGGGTATTGCTCACCGGCGAGATAAAGCTGGAAAGCAGATAGCCATGCGCCGCATGAAGCTCAATCATATCAAACCCAGCTTCCGCCGACATACTGGCCGCACGGGCAAAATCATCCTGCACTTTGTCCATGTCGGCACGGTCCATTTCTTTAGGTGTCTGGCTATCTGGCGTAAATGGAATGGCGGACGCCGACAGGATCGGCCATGCGCCTTCTTCCAAGGGTGCGCCGCCATCAATCCAGCTGAGATTGCACGCCCCCTTCCGGCCGGCGTGGGCCAATTGAACGCAGATTTTTGACGGCGAGTTGCCGTGCACAAAATCTACGACACGCTTCCAGGCTGGCACATGCTCTGGCTTGTACATGCCCGCGCATTTGAGCGATATACGGCCTTCTGGCGATACATCCGTCATTTCAGTAAATATTAATCCGGCACCACCTTTAGCAAAATTTCCATGGTGGACGAGGTGCCAATCAGTCGGTGTGCCGTCTTCAGCGGAATATTGGCACATCGGCGAGACGACGACGCGGTTTTGCAACGTGAGTTTGC
>CAJXJM010000507.1 GCA_913054205.1 uncultured Rhodospirillaceae bacterium | reverse complement strand
AGCATGGCAAAAGTAAACTCAGCGAAATCCTCATCGGATAGATCGAAGAAGGCCAAACCGTCTCCGCGCTCGACTACAACACGGCCATCGATAATCGAGCGGTGTTGCACAGCTGGATACAAGGTATTTGCTCTGAATATGATGCCATCATAACGCCGGCTGCAATCGGTGAAGCGCCGGTGGGATTAGAGGCAACGGGTGATCCAATTTTTTGTACGATATGGACCTATTTGGGTGTCCCGGCGGTATCTCTGCCGCTGATGGAAGGCGAAAATGACATGCCGGTAGGCGTGCAAGTCGTGAGCTCATTTGGCGATGACGCGCGTCTGTTGAGGTCGGCGCGCTGGCTGGCTGGTAAAGTCGCCTCCGAGAGTTAAGCACCTGTAATCCACCCGAGTTATTACTTGCAAAGAACCGTAACAATCTTTGACTTGGCCTAAGAGTCGCGATGTGGCAATAAGCGGGTAATAAGGCTTATTATTGTGCCTCACACCCTAACTATCAGAGATATATGAGTAATTCGAAAACAGCCGCGATTGTGCTTGCCGCCGGTTTAGGCACACGAATGAAATCCAATTTGCCGAAAGTGCTGCACCCCATTGCCGGGCGCGCCATGATACTGCAATTGTTGGATAGCTTGTCGGCGATTAATCCAGAAAAAACGATATTGGTCGTCGGTCCGGATATGGAGCCGGTCAGCGATGCTGTAAGTGCAGCTGGCTTTGATGTTGAGATCGTCGTTCAGCAAGAACGGCTCGGCACCGGGCATGCGGTGCAACAAGCAGAAAGCGCTTTGTCAGGATTTGACGGCGATATTTTGGTGCTCTATGGCGACAGCCCGTTAATAACGTCAGATACGATGGAAAAAATGCTGAACGCACGTTCCGGCGGAGATGATCCCGCGGTTGTTGTGCTTGGGTTCAGGCCGTTTGATCCGGGCGAATATGGACGATTGGTTCTGAATGCTTCTGGAGGTCTGGAAGCCATTGTTGAAGCCAAGGATGCCAGCGAAGACGAGCTTGCCAACGATCTTTGCAATTCAGGCTTTATGGCGATTGAAAGCAAGGTTCTTTTTGAATTGACGGCCAAGTTATCGAACGACAATGCAAAGGGCGAATTTTATTTAACGGATATCGTGGGGCATGCTGGCGAAGCCGGGCGTGGTTGCACTTTTGTTGAATGCGACGAAGAAGAAACAATCGGCATAAATTCTAGAGCTGAACTCGCGGTGGCGGAAACCATTTTGCAAGATCGGCTACGCGAAGCGGCGATGGAAAATGGCGCAACCCTGACCGATCCCAGCAGTGTTTATTTTTCTTATGACACTCAAATCGGCCAAGACGTAACGATCGGCCCAAATGTATTTTTTGGACCGGGTGTGGAGATTTGTAATGGTGTTGAAATTCGCGCCTTTTGTCACATCGAAGGCGCGTTTGTTGAAGACAATGCAATCATCGGACCCTTTGCCCGTCTCCGCCCTGGTGCGGATATCGGTAAAGACGTGCATATCGGCAACTTCGTAGAAATTAAAAATGCGACCATGGCAGCCGGGGCTAAGGCCAATCATTTATCTTACATTGGTGATTCCAAGGTTGGTGAGAGGGCCAACATCGGCGCTGGCACCATCACCTGCAATTATGATGGTTATGTTAAATCCATGACCGAAATTGGCGCGGGCGCTTTTATCGGTTCCAACACCGCCCTTGTGGCACCGGTGAAAGTCGGCGCTGGCGCGATCACCGGTGCTGGCAGTGTGATCACTGAAAATGTAGATGCCGATGCGTTGGCTCTCACCCGGTCTGAGCAGAAAACCGTTGATGGTTATGCCGCCAAGCTGCGCGCCAAAAAGGGCAAAAAGTAAATGTGCGGAATTGTTGGGATTATTGGCAAAAGCGACGTCGTGCCGCATTTGCTCGAATGCCTTAAACGGCTTGAATATCGCGGCTATGATTCTGCTGGCATCGCAACTCTCGAAAATGGCGGCATCGACCGCCGCCGCGCTGAAGGCAAACTGATCAATCTTGAGGCGCGTCTCACGGATCAACCCTTGCTCGG
>CAJXJM010000506.1 GCA_913054205.1 uncultured Rhodospirillaceae bacterium | reverse complement strand
GCGGCCGACATCGACAAATCCAAAGCGGGCGCGATGGATGTCTTCAAATGACTGGGTGAGTTGGTCAAATGTCGCAAAAGGTATTTCCAATGCAGTGTCGGTGCCAAAATAACGAAGATGAATTTTTTGCACGACCGTGATGTCACCAGGCGCAATATCCTGATCTTCCAGCTCGCGGCTTGCCTCGCCGGCAAGTTCCTGAAGTGTCGCAGCCAATTCTCCAAGGATTTCTTCGCTGAGCGGCTGTTCAACAGCGCGCTCCCGCAGCGCCCGTATTTCGGCAAGACCCATGCCATACGCGGAAAGCACTCCGGCAAAAGGATGGATGAAAATTGTCTCCATGCCGAGTGCATCGGCCACCGCGCAGGCGTGCTGCCCCCCGGCCCCGCCAAAACAGGTGAGCGCATATTCTGTCACGTCGTAACCGCGCTGCACGGATATCTGTTTGATCGCATTTGCCATGTTTTGCGTCGCTATTTTAAGAAAGCCTTCTGCGACCTGGTCCGCGTCTGATCCAATTTTTTTGGCGAGCGCAGCAAATTTATCTCGAACAATAGCGGCATCCAAAGGTGCATCTGCCGCCGGGCCAAACACATGGGGGAAATATTTGGGCTGTACCCGGCCCAGCATGACATTGGCATCGGTTACGGTAAGCGGACCGCCTTTGCCGTAACTCGCCGGACCCGGATTGGCACCGGCTGAATTGGGTCCCACTCTAAACCGCGCACCGTCAAAATGCAGGATTGAGCCGCCGCCGGCAGCAACGGTATGAATTTGCATGATCGGCGCGCGGACACGAACGCCGGCAATCTGCGTATCGAAGGCGCGCTCAAATTTGCCGGCATAATGTGAGACGTCCGTCGATGTGCCGCCCATGTCAAAGCCGATGATTTTATCAAAGCCGGCCATCGCGGCGGTCCCGACAGCGCCGACCACGCCGCCCGCCGGGCCAGAGAGAATGCTGTCTTTGCCGCGAAACCGCTTGGCGTCTGTCAGGCCGCCGTTTGATTGCATAAACATCAATTTGACGTTGCCAAGCTCATCTGCGACCTGATCGACATAGTGCCGCAAGATCGGCGAGAGATACGCATCGACCACCGTTGTGTCGCCGCGGGACACCAGTTTCATGAGCGGGCTGACTTCGTGCGAAACTGAGATTTGTGTGAAACCAATATATTTGGCGATTTGACCGAGGCGTTGTTCGTGCTCGGGAAAGCGGTAGCCATGCATCAAAACAATCGCGACAGAGCGAATTCCGGTATCGAACGCTGCTTGAAGTTCCTTCGCCCCAACCTCTTTATCGAGCGGCGTGAGTTCCTTGCCTTTTGCATTGAGTCGGCCCGGAACTTCCGCAACGCGGGCATATAATTGCTCAGGCAATACAATATTGAGCGCAAAAAGATCGGGGCGGTTTTGATAGCCGATGCGAAGCGCATCTCTAAAACCTTCATTGATCACCAGCAGGGTCGGCTCACCTTTACGCTCCAGCAAAGCATTGGTCGCCACCGTCGTTCCCATCTTAACCGCTTGAATTTTATCGGCCGGAATTGCGTCGCCCGGTGCCACTTCCAGCAAGCGCCGAATGCCTTCAATCGCCGCGTCGGGATAATGCTCAGGGTCTTCGGACAGCAATTTCCTGGCAATCAGTTCGCCATTTGGATGGCGCGCAATTATATCGGTAAAGGTCCCGCCGCGATCGATCCAGAATTGCCATCTATCATCATAAGTCATTGATTATATTATCTTTTTATCTATAACTCGTCACTACATCTTTGATACACCAAATATATTTTCTCTTGTTTTCCCGTTGGTTAGTCCAACCTCAGAATACACTTTTGATACACTAACAGGAGATTTTACCCAATTTTGCAGAAGTTTTAACAGCTGAATAAAAGGTAGGCAAAACCAGACCTATTATCTCTAAGTTACTGATTTTATTGAATTAATATTGCGTAAAAAGGTAAGTTATTGATACATCGTTGTTATTTTCACTTTTTTTGAACTTTTTTTCATATTTCATCCGTTTTACGGAGGCAATTCTTATACATAGGTATGTAGA
>CAJXJM010000505.1 GCA_913054205.1 uncultured Rhodospirillaceae bacterium | reverse complement strand
AAAACAAAAATGAGTTCTAAACCAAAAAAGAAAATAGGCGTCATTGGCCTCGGTAATATGGGCCGAGGGGTCGCCAAAAATCTGATCAAAGCCGGCAACGATGTGTTTGTCTGGGATGTCGCCGAAGCCGCGCGCAAACCCTATGGCAAAACAGCTACCATTGCCGAACCCGCTGAAATGTCCCGCAAATGTTCAATGATTATTTTTGTCGTGCCAGGCTCTCCAGAGATCGATGCGATGCTGAAAGGCAAACACAGTATGCTCGCCAACCCCAGGCGCGGGCTGGTGCTTTATGACTTCACGACGTCTGATCCGGTTTACACCAAGAAGCTTGCGCGTCGCGCGGCCAAAAAAGGCGTCACTTATATGGATGCCGGCATGACCGGCGGAGGCGCATTAGGCGCTGACAAAGGCACCATGACGCTGATGATCGGCGGCGATACAAAAGTTTTCAAACGCACGGCTGATATGCTTGGCCCGGTTGCGAAGAAGCTCATCTATCTCGGTCAAAGCGGCACTGGCCACACCATGAAACTGGTCCACAACATGATTACCCACACCAACTTTTTTGCCCTCAGTGAGGCAGCGCATTTGGGTCGACGTGCGGGTATCAAGCTCGAGGATTTGATTGAGGTTTTCAACAACGGTAACGCCCGCAGCTTTATTTCAGAGCGCCGGTTCCCAGATCATATCATTTCCGAAACCTGGGATGGACGCTCTCGCGTCTACAATCTCAACAAAGATGTCGGCATGGCGATTGCGCTCGCGGACAAACTCGGTGCAACGGTAAATATAGGCCGCGACACCTATGCCTATATCCAGGAAGCCGTCCGTCAAGGCCGCTCAGAAGACGACTTCACCCGTCTTTATCCCGATTTAGAGAAATTGGATACGAAGAAGAAGACTAAGAAAAAGAAAAATAAATAGAAGTAGTCCCCTCCACCCTTGAGGGAGAGGGTTAGGGTGGGGGGTCTTATTGAATGCTATTTCAACGCTAAATCAATCAATTCATCGCCGATAATCGTGCGCTGTTCATCAATGATCGGCGTCACCGCATCACTAAATTTCTGGCGTTCTTCATCGGTGAGATGAATGATTTCGTTTTCTTCAGGATCAAACTTTTTGAGCAGTTCAATGTCTTCTTCGACTGCCAAAGCGCGTTGCGATAGCGTTGCTTCTAATACCGCTTCATCAACGGCTTGGCGCACATCATCCGGCCAGCCTTCATAAAGCGCCCTATTCACATAAAGCCCGCAAACACCCAGAATATGACCTGTCAGCGTAATGTAGCGATGATATTTGTGAACATTGAAATGGTAGATATTGTAATAAAGGTTCCAGGAACCTTTATTACAAGAAAATGGCACCCTTCATTGCTGAAGGATGCCATTAATTCTTACAGTTTAAAGCGTGATGATTATTTTGCCATCAAGCCTTTAACCATTGCCTTGTATCTTTTACTTTGTGCTGGACGGGCTTTTTCATAAGTCGGTCCATCAACATAGTCGGTAACTTCACCGATCGCTTTGATCAGGCGTTTGTAGGTTTTATCTTTTTGTACTTTAGCCAATGCGTCACGGAGTTTTGCCAGGCGGTCTTTCGGAATGCCACGTGGCGCCATGATAACGCGGTGCATCAAGCCAATGTCAGTTGTATAGCCAAGGTCTTTAAAGGTTGGAACACCTTTAAAAGCAGTTTTTGTACCAGCGCTGATAAGAACGCGGACATTATCTTTTTGTCCCAGGATCGTGGACTTAAACTGCATGGTGAAGTCTGCTTCTTTAGCCAAGAAACCACGCATAGACGGTCCGCCGCCTTTATATGGCACCATAACGATATTTTTGACGATACCAGCTTCAGTGAAAAGTTGCAGCGCCGGCGCGTGAGTTGCACCCCAGTTACCGGAATGCGCAAACTTCAATTTACCTGGATTCTTTTTCGCAAAAGCAACCAATTGACCCCAGGTTTTAAACGGGCTGTCACCAAGAACGATGACGGAGAAATTGCCGGAATTCAATTTACCAACGGTGATGAAATCTTTGTCGGTATCGTAAGGCAATTTTTTG
>CAJXJM010000504.1 GCA_913054205.1 uncultured Rhodospirillaceae bacterium | reverse complement strand
GATCGCCTCTAAGTTTGGCAAATTCTTTTTCGCTAAGGCTAAGGAGGTCGTGGCCTTCGAGTGAAAGTTTGTTTGCGGTGAGTGTCGCCTTGCGCGGCAGCAAATTCATGATGGCGAGTGAGGTGATTGATTTGCCGCAACCGGACTCGCCAACGATGCAGAGCGTTTCACCTTTGGCGACAGTCAAGCTTAGATCAGTGACGGCGTGTAGAGTTCCTGCCGGGACATCGATATCAACGGATAGGTTCTCGACTTCTAGGACAGTATCAGCGGCCATTAATTGCGGCCCTCCGGCGCGGTGATGTCGCGGATACCGTCGCCCATCATGTTGATGGAAATAACCAGGAAGAAAATTGCCATGCCGGGAAGGACGATCAAATAGGGCTTGAAGAACATGAAGGAACGTCCTTCAGATACAAGCAGTCCCCAAGACGGCGTTGGTGGTTGAACGCCGAGGCCCAAAAAGGATAAAGCCGCTTCAATGATGATCGCAACGGCCATTTCCAAACTTGCGATAACGATAATCTGGTTCATCACATTGGGAAGTATTTCGCCCAAAATGATGCGCGTGCGTGTCGCGCCCAAGGCCTGGGCGGCGGTGATGTAGTCGTTCACGCGAATTTGCTGGGTAACGCTGCGGGTGACAACGGCGTAGCGATCCCAGAACAAAAACGACAGGATCAAAATAAGCGCGAGGATGGAGCCACCAAAAACTGACACCAATGACAGCGCTACCAACAATCCCGGTAAGGCTAATTTTACATTGATCAGATACATGACAACGTTGTCTGTGCGTCCGCCAAAATAGCCGCCAATCATGCCGATTGTGGAGCCGACGATGGCAGAAATCGCCGCGGCAAAAAAGCCGATCATCAGGGAAACTTGCGAGCCGAACATAATGCGGCTGAGATAATCTCTGCCAAGAGCGTCTGTACCAAAAACATGCTGCCAGGTTCCTGTCGCGTGCCAGATAGGTTGGATGAGCCGCCGGGTGAGGTCTTGGTCGTAAGGGTCAAATGGTGCCAAAAGCGGCGCGAATATCGCGACAATGAGAGCGAACAGGACGACACTACCGCCCATGATAAACCCACCATGAGATTTGGCGCGACGTTTCATCAGTTCTGGTGGAGACGGAACTGTTGTCTCAAACTCGTCGGCTAATTCTTCGATTTCTTGTCGGAGCGTTGTATCTGGCATCTGATCTACCCTAACCGAATTCTGGGATCGAGCTGCGCATTGATCAAATCTGAGCAAAGTGTCAGCACAATATATGACAATGATAAAATGAAGACGATGGACTGAACGACAGGGAAGTCTTGGCGCATGATCGATTCAAAAGCTAAAAAGCCAACACCGTTGAGTGCAAAAATAGATTCAATGATAACCGTGCCGCCAAGTAAAAAACCGAGAACCACTGCCATTAATGAAACGATGGGTAGAATTGCATTTCGGAGAGCATGCTTAAAAAGGACTTTCATTGGACTGAGGCCTTTGGCCCGCGCTGTCCGAATGAAATCAGAATCCAGAACGTCGAGCATGCCTGTGCGCGTTAGGCGCATAAATTGCGGCATGACACCAATTCCCAAGGTCAAAGTCGGCATGATGAAATTCGCAAATGAATCATTTCCGGATATCGGCAACCATCGAAGTTGAACGCCAAAAACCAAAATCAACAATAAAGCAAAGAAAAAGTTTGGTATGGCCTGACCAAAGACAGCCAAGCCGAGCGACATTCGGTCGATCCAGGTATTAGGATTTACCGCCGCCAAGACTCCAAGGGGGATCGCTAATATCAGGCCGAGAGCAATGGAATAGAATGCAAGCCTAACCGTCACTCCAATTCGTTCAAAAATCATTTCTGTAACCGGCTCGTTCGTAAACAAGGAGCGTCCGAGATCGCCAGTAAGGGCATTGCCGGCCCAAGAAAAATACTGAATATAGAGAGGACGGTCCAAGCCGTATTGTTTCGCTATAAGCGCAATTTCTTCTTCGCTGGCATCTTCGCCTGCAAGCTCGGCGGCCAGATCACCTGACAGGCGCAACAGACTAAAAGCAATGACCGAGACAGTAATTGCCACCAGAATGGA
>CAJXJM010000503.1 GCA_913054205.1 uncultured Rhodospirillaceae bacterium | reverse complement strand
TGCCGGCAATATTTTTATTTTTAAAGCTGGTGAAAAAATCTTGATTTCGGCCGGATTTTTTCAGGGTTATGTAGACTTCACCACCTTCCAAAAAAGTATGTGTTGCTTCTATCGGCAAACCACGTTGCAATCACTCCCAATTTGGATTCTCAAAAAACAACATATCAAAATTTTGGGCTTCAAAATCCTGATAGCGTCGCCGCGCTGTTGTTGGCACAAATGTGAAGCGGTATTGCTTTTGGTGCTGATTGAGGAGGTCAATGAGCTCAAGTGTCAGGCCGCGGCTTTCATATTGCGATCAATATCGACAAAGGGTTGGAACTCATAGCCACCCACTTTGACGTCCTGGCGCGCGTGAGCATTCATTGATAGGGCGGCAATGAGAGGGTAAAGAAGTATAATAAATTTTATTTTGCGCATTTGGATAGAGCTCTGTAGATGTGTGAGTACTGTGTTATGTTTCTGTTATATTGGTGTATTTCAATGAAAATCAATCTAATTTTGACCTTATTTAGAGCATCGTGACGGCATTCCGACTTTCCCTCTTTTATGCCGCTTATTTTGCCATGGTTGGCATAACGCTGCCATTTTTCCCGGTGTGGCTGGAGGCCAAAGGGTTGGAGCCGGCCAATATTGGTATCGTAATAGGTTCAGCGACATTTGTCCGTGTGTTTTTTAATCCCTTCATTGCACATATTGCCGATCGCCGAGGCAGCCGCCAACCGATCATCGCACTTCTGGCCGTATGTTCCTTCTTTTTCTATGCGTTCTATTTTGTCAGCGATACGTTCTGGCCGATTTTGCTGGTGACGATCGTCTTTAGCTGCTGCTGGGGGGCGATGCAGCCTTTGGGCGAGAGCCTGACCATGCTGACGGCCAAGAGTGCTGGCTTTGAATACGGCCGCGTGAGGCTCTGGGGATCGCTGGCGTTTATTGTGACGGCGATAGTGGCGGGCCGGGTGCTTTCGGACAGGTCACCGGACGTCATATTAATTATGATCTTTGGGACCGTTGGTTTTATGGCCTTGGTGACACTTTTTCTGCCAAAAACACGGGCGTCAAAAGCGACTGGGAGCGGCTTTCCCATCGCGCCACTTATTCGCAACAAAGCCTTTCTGATGGTCTTAGTCGCCGCCGCCCTCATTCAGTCGAGCCATGCGGTTTATTATGGTTTCGGCACTCTTCATTGGCAGAAAGCAGGACTCTCGGACACCATGATCGGTGTGCTATGGGCGGAAGGTGTGGTGGCAGAAGTCATCTTATTTGCGGTTGGCGCTGCGGTGCTGCGATATTCGGGACCGATGCGCTTGATTATGTTAGGCGGCCTTGCCGGAGTGCTGCGATGGATTGGCACAGGACTGGATGACAGTTTGCCGGTATTGTTTATTTTGCAGGCGCTGCACGCTTTCACCTTTGGCGCGACCCATCTTGGGGTTATTCATTTTATCAATGACAAAGTGCCGGAAGAAATGTCAGCGACCGCGCTCAGTCTTTATTCAGCGGTCGTCATGGGGCTTGCCATGGGGTTGATGGTGATGGCGTCGGGCCACATATATGGTGCGTTTGGCGGGGCGGCCTATTTTGTTGTGGCTGGCATGGCGGCGTGTGGCGGCGTACTCGCGTTTATCGTACGGCGCACCAATATCCAAATTAGCGGAAACTAACAGCCGCTTTAGTGGGTGGTCAGTTTTCTCACCTTGCGCGAGGTTTCCTCATCAAACAGCTCGGTGAGATTCTGCATCATCGTGCCGCCCAATTCTTCGGCGTCATTAATGGTCACGGCGCGGCGATAATAGCGTGTTACATCATGACCAATACCGATGGCAGTAAGTTCGATCGGCGAGTGGAGTTCGATATAGTTGATGACGTCGCGCAAATGGCGCTCAAGATAATTCCCGGGATTAACTGACAACGTAGCATCATCGACCGGCGCGCCATCGGAGATCACCATCAAGATGCGGCGTTGTTCAGGGCGACCAATCAATCGATTGTAAGCCCATAGCAAGGCTTCACCGTCGATGTTTTCTTTGAGCAGGCCTTCGCGCAGCATCAGACCGAGATTTTTACGCGTCCGCCTCCAAGGTGCA
>CAJXJM010000502.1 GCA_913054205.1 uncultured Rhodospirillaceae bacterium | reverse complement strand
CGGTTGCGCCGAGATCACGGGCAAATCCGGGCATGAGAGGCTGATAAGCATTGCCGACCAGAAAAGATGCCGCGCCCGCTAACAATGTCATTGAAACAATCACGCGATTGTCGGCGACATCCCTGAAAGTTTGGATGATATCGGAGAAACCCTTGATCGCCCGCGGCGGCGGTGCCGCTTTATCGACCTGCCCGATCTTTTTGCGATAAGCATGACCATAGGGCGCCCGTTGGAGCCAGATCAGATACGGTAGATAAATAACCGCGTTGATGGTGATGCCCCAGGCCGGACCCACCAGAAGCAATAACCCTCCACCGATCGCCGGACCCATTAATATGCCGAGTGTGCGCGACGTGGCCGATAATCGTATGCCGCTTTGCAATTGATCGCCGCCGACGATGTCGTGGACCAGCATGTTGGCTGCCGGTCCCCATAATACGCCGGCAAAACCGTGAATGATCAGAAGCACCACCGCATGCCACATTTCAAGCGTGTCGGAATAAAACAAATAGCCCCAGGCTAATGAGACGAGGACAAACAAAAATAGGCCTAGTTGGATGACGCGCCGGGGATCGAATTTATCGGCAAGCGCGCCGGCATGAATGGAGAACAATAGGAACGGCACCCAGTGAGCAATAACCGCAAATCCGGCCAGCATGGGTGAGTTAAACTTTTCAAAGATCACCCAATAGCTGATGACGTGCTCGATATTGTCCGCCATCATCCCCAACGCGGCACATGCAAAAAAGGCGCGAAAACCTTTATGGCGGAGTGCTGCAAACGATTTTGGTGTTTCTTTAGAGGCTTGCGGCGGTGTTTCTGACTCAGTCATTAAGCAGGCACCTCATTATTCTTATTTTTATTATCATTCTTCAATTTTATAACCGTTTTAAGATGGCGCAGAAAGACATGATTTGGCCTATCCACGAGTGATTTGAGGGAGGACTCATCTGCCCTTCTCAGGTACAGTCCAAAAAAAATCGACCCTTTATAATCAGGAGTAACAAACATGATCTACGCGTTGGGCGACATCGAACCAAGCTATGCAAGCGACACCCATTGGATCGCAGAGAGCGCGAATCTCATTGGAAATATTCATGTCGGCGAAGAAGTTAGCATTTGGTGGAATGCGGTGCTGCGCGGTGACAATGAGCCGATCACCATCGGCAATAGAACAAACATTCAAGATGGCTGTGTGCTGCATACCGATCCCGGCTTTCCGTTGACTTTCGGCGTAAATGTCACGGTTGGACATATGTGTATGCTCCACGGCTGTGAGATCGGCGATGACTCGTTGATTGGCATTGGCAGCACCATTCTGAATGGCGCAAAGATCGGGAAGAACTGTCTGATTGGTGCGCATTCTTTAATCACAGAAGGTAAATTAATTCCGGATAACTCGCTGGTTATGGGTTCGCCGGGCAAAGTCATCCGCGAGATGGACGCGGCGCAAATCGCCGGTATGGCTGAAATTTCAGACGGCTATGTTGAACGCGCTAAGCGCTATCGCCGAGAATTGAGAAAAATATCCTAAGGCGCTCGATCAGGAGAAAAAAGCCATGAAAAAAGCGAGCACTGCATTAGAGCGTTTTACCGTTTTGGATCTCACCCGGGTTCGGTCTGGCCCGACAGCTGTTCGCCAACTTGCCGATTGGGGTGCCAATGTCATTAAAGTCGAGATGCCGGAAAAAGCCGATAAAGCCCAGCTTGGCGGCCCGCGAGAAGGCTCTGACTTTCAGAACCTTCATCGCGGCAAGCGCAGCCTCAGCCTCAATTTAAAGTCGGATCAAGGTCTCGAGATATTTAAAAAGCTCGTCGCAACGGCGGATGTCGTCGTCGAAAATTTCAGGCCAGATGTAAAGGCACGCCTCGGCATTGATTACGAAAGCTTAAAAACCATAAACCCGAGTTTGGTCTATGCCAGTATCTCGGGCTTCGGCCAGGATGGACCTTATAAGGAACGTCCAGGTTTTGATCAGATTGCGCAAGGTATGGGCGGGTTGATGTCAATCACCGGTGCACCCGGCGCAGGGCCGATGCGGGCCGGAATTCCAATCGCTGATCTGACAGCGGGTCTGTTTTGCGCGCAAGGTATCATG
>CAJXJM010000501.1 GCA_913054205.1 uncultured Rhodospirillaceae bacterium | reverse complement strand
GCGGATTGGTGTTAATTGGATTTGGCTGATTGTGAACAAATCCCGCACCACAGGGCGCTCTAACCGGTTTCGGTCCCGTTGCTTGCGCAAAACTGGGCGAAGATAATAAGACGGTTGCAGCAGATATCGCCACAAACCCTAAAATGTATTTTATCAAATTCATTGGATGACCCCACTTATTTTTCCGTATTGGTGAAATTTTTCCGCCAAGTTTGCCTCGGCGTCAAGTGGAGAAGCTTCACGCCTGCGTGGGCTGTCTAAAACTTTAGAGAAAATGTCCGTCGAATTGGTATTTCTCTTGCGGGTCTTCGATTTCGAGAATCCAGAGGTCCGGATCGTATTTCTGTTGTTTCTCGAGATATTCGAAAGCCGTCATATCGTCCATTGGTTCGCCGTCTCCGGCTTGCGACCAGACAATCTCGCCTGTCATGTCTCGGGTTTGGGAGAATATCCGACTGGTGCCATTCAGTTTGTTGAGGCGCACAAAAATCGCGCCGGCATCCTCGTCACCCTTTCTAACAACATAGGTCGGGAGATTAGCAATCGAGCACAAGCGGATTTGCGCTTGGATCCAAATTCCGGATTTTAGGCGATCTTTTTCCACCTAGTTCTTAAGCGGCAGATACTGCGTCTTCGGAACGACCGACGAGTTTCTCATAATCCGCCCGGAGATTTTTAGTTACCTCTCCAACGGTTAATTCGAGTTCATCGATCTTGCCGACGGGTGTCACTTCTGCCGCCGTCCCCGTGACAAATATTTCGAGGGCATCTTTTAGCTCCTCTGGCCTAATATGACGCTCTACAACTTCGTAGCCGCGTTTTTTAGCGAGTTCAATGACGGTCTGGCGGGTGATGCCGTTTAAAAAGCAATCTGGCGGCGGCGTGTTGATAATATCGCCCTCGGTGATCATGAAAAAATTAGCGCCCGTGCCTTCAACGACATTACCGCGCCAATCAAGCATCAAAGCATCATCATAACCGGCGGCTTCTGCTTCATGTTTTGACATCGTGCAGATCATATAGAGGCCAGCGGATTTGGCGTGCACCGGCGCTGATTCAGGAGGCGGACGACGCCATTTAGAGGTTTTAAGGCTGATGCCTCTATTGCGGGCTTCCGGTGAGAAATAAGAGGGCCAGGTCCAAACAGCAATTGCCAAGTGGATTTTAGCCTCTTGCGCTGAAACGCCCATCATTTCGCTGCCGCGCCAGGCTATCGGGCGGACGTAACCGTCGACAATATTATTGGCTTCACAGGACTGGATGCAGGCCGCATCAATCTCCTCTGCCGAATACGGGATTTCAAATCCCATAATGTGCGCTGAATTGATCAATCTTTCCGTATGTTCACGGAGTTTAAAAATATTCCCAGCGTAAACGCGCTCCCCCTCGAACACGCTTGATGCATAATGAAGAGCATGAGTTAGCATATGTAGATTGGCGTCGCGCCAATCTACCATTTCCCCATCGTACCAAATCAACCCATCACGGTCGTGAAAACCTTCGCTTGGCATGAAACTATCTTTCCAATTTATTTTGTTTTACGTAATTATGTTGCTTCAAATAGCGTTATCTGGCATATATGTCAATAACACTGACTTATTATTTTGTATCGACACAATAGTGAAGGATGGTAATGGACGCGTCTACGGCAGAAACGTTTCGGCAAAATTATTCCGATGCTGAACTTCGCGATGCGATGGAACTGTTGTTCTTTTCCTATCGCGATTTTATTGGCGAGCCTGATGCCATTCTCGATGATTTTGATTTTGGCCGTGCGCATCATCGCGTGATCCACTTTGTTGGCCGTAATCCTAATATTACCGTCAGCGATTTGCTGAGCATATTGAAAATTACCAAGCAGAGCCTATCACGTGTTCTAAGCCAATTGGTGCGTGAAGACTTTATCAATCAAGAACAAGGGCCAACGGATCGTCGTCAGCGCCTGCTTTCCTTGACCGAAAAAGGCTATGCACTTGAAGAAAAGCTATCGGCCCATCAACGCAGTCGTATCGCCAAAGCTTTTAATCAGGCTGGTCCAGAGGCTGTTGATGGCTTTTACCAAGTGTTATTGAATATGATGAATAATCCGAAAGAGTTTAAAAGACGCGAAACTTCTTAG
>CAJXJM010000500.1 GCA_913054205.1 uncultured Rhodospirillaceae bacterium | reverse complement strand
CAACAATATAGGTGACGCATTTTTAGCAATTTCACGCACACGGGGATGGTTGTATGAAATGCCAAAATTGACAACGTCGAGCCGGTGATCAGCAACCAAAGATACTATTTCCTTGGAGGCGGCGTGAACAACTTGTCCGCCCCATGCTTTAATAGCTTTTTTGGAGGCGCCCAGCATATTCAAGGCAGCTTCACCGACATCCGCATCGAAATTACCGCGGCGGTTTATCGCAATTCGGATTGGTAGTTTCTTTTTAACGATATCGGCAAAAGTTTTAATGCCATGCTTATCCGCAAATGACTTAGTTACCGCGAAGAAACTTTGCTGGAATCGTGATGCCGGCGTATAGACACGGAACAAAACCCGGACGTTAGTAACTGGCTTTCTTCCGGCGTAGCCTTTTACGATAGCATTTAACTCGCCATCCGTTGTCAAGCCCATCGGCACCTTGCCGCGCGAGACCAATGGCACATTCGCCAATCCACCAGAAGATGTCTGATAGCTCACGGTTGAGCCAGGATACGCTTTAGCGATAGCTGCATCGATACCGCCGCCGATACGCGACCACAGGCCGCCTGGACTCGCGCCGCTGAGGGTAAGATTGTATTTTTGTGCCTGACTTTCGGTAGCAAGACCCGCAACCAAAGCGCCGGCGATAACGGTACTTAATAGTATTTTAGAGTGTTTCATAACGTAGCCTCTCCTTGTTTAGATTTTAATTTTTTTTCGAACGTTTCTTATCTTATTCCTCTGACCAGAGTTCTTTGAGACTCTTTCGATCCAATTTACCGCGATCTGTTTTCGGTAAACTGCTTAGAATTCTAACTGTGGCTGGTATTTTGACCTCAGATAGCTTCTGCTTGCAATGGTTGATTACATCTTCCGGCATAATCGAACATTGCTGTTGTAGAACGACGAGCGCGGCAACGCCCTCGCCGTAAATTTTATCCTCGATACCGATGGCTGCAACTTCGGCAATTCCCGGCATTTCCAAAATTGCATCTTCTATTTCCAAAGGCGAAATATTGACGCCGCCGCGGATAATCAAATCTTTCCGGCGGCCAGAAATATAAAGAAACCCCTTTTCGTCGAGATAACCCATATCACCGGTTTTAACGCGCCCTGTCGCGGTAACATGCTTTTCGCCGTTTATATCTAGATATTTGAACTCGGTATCAGCACGTGGACCTAATTCGATTTGACCAATTTCATTTGCCGGAAGCTGCGCGCTGTCGTCATCAACGATTGTTAGATTTTGATAGCCCAATGGCTTGCCAACAGATCCCCGTTTACGGCAGTTTTCATGACTGGCCGATATCCAACCCGTTTCACTGGCGCCATACCCTTGTGCAAGCTCAATGTCATATAAAGCTTCAAACTTTTGCCAATCCTGCATCAGCAATGGTGCCGAGCTGGATGTGATGTAGCGCAAATGCGGGATGTCTCTTCCTGTGATTTCGGAGGGTCGGTTGATCAGCATGTTAATCGTCGTCGGATTTCCGGCGGCGATGGTTGCTTTGTGCTCCTTGATCCAATCAAAGAAACGGCTCGAGGAAAATTTACGCGCCAGCAATAA
This sequence comes from uncultured Rhodospirillaceae bacterium, assembly GCA_913054205.1. GTDB lineage: Bacteria > Pseudomonadota > Alphaproteobacteria > Rhodospirillales > UBA2165 > TMED23. The sequence continues at coordinate 570 of CAJXJM010000500.1, read as the reverse complement.
AGTCGCGCCGACAGACAGCGGTGCCAACGCACTCAGAACTTGTGCAGACATCCAATTGAAAGAGCGAAAATCCAAAATGCGGTCTTCTTCGCTGAGATCAAATCCACTCGCCACCGCTTCAGTATTCTCAACCAGATCAGCAAAGCTGTACATCACCCCTTTTGGTTTGGATGACGTACCCGAGGTGTAAAAAATAGAGGCAATATCATCCGGCGCATTAATCGAATTCTGAAAGTTTTCAGGGGTATTTTGTGACAACAGCCCAAAGAATGAATTTTCCCGGGTGCCACCAAACTCGCCGAGCGGTAGGGTCTCGATATCTCCAACTGAAGAAAGATCTAAATCAGCGGCTTCTTCAAAGAGGATAATTTTAGGTTGAATGGAGGGAATTATTTCATCGATGTAGAGTGCGTTCATTTCGACGTGGATCGTGCAAATCGTCGCGCCATAGGCCATCACACCAATATAAGTGAGCAGATGTTCGATCGAATTATTCGACATGAGCGCAACACGATCATTTGCCGCAAAACCTTTGTTTTTAAGAAAGTGACCGATCTGGCAGCAGGTTCG
>CAJXJM010000499.1 GCA_913054205.1 uncultured Rhodospirillaceae bacterium | reverse complement strand
CCCATCCAGATCGAGCGGGCTGAGGCGTAGGCGCAAAAAACAATCTCATTGTGCTCCTTAAATTCTGTCGGTAAATTTTAAGCAATTGTCGCGGCGTTCTTTTCAGCGCTTTAAAATCTAATACTTGGGAGACAATCATTGAGCACGCAGCCGATATTGCTAATTACGCGCAAGCTTTCAAAAAACACAGAAATACGCGCAGCCGAAACGTATGATGTCAGATTGAATCCGGAGGATAAATTGTATACGCCGGACGAATTGCTGCAGAAATGCCAAGATGTAGATGCTGTGCTTCCCTGTCATTCCGAACTTTTTTCCGCTGACATGGTTGCCATGCTTCCAGAACGCCTAAAAATTATCGCCAATCATTCGGTTGGTTTAGACCATTGTGATTTGGCGGCCCTGAAGGAAAAAGGGATTGTGGTCACCAATACGCCAGAAGTGTTATCCGACGCAACTGCCGAAATTTCCATGCTTTTGATGTTGGGTGCAGCCCGGCGCGCCAGCGAAGGCGATCAACTTGTGAGGTCCGGCAAGTGGGAGCATTGGAGCCCGTCGTTTATGGTTGGAACGCAGGTGACAGGAAAGAAACTCGGCATTGTCGGCATGGGGCGCGTCGGGCAAATTATGTCAAAACGTGCGCGCGGATTTGATATGGAAGTTCACTATCACAATCGAACGCGACTTTCCTCAGAATTAGAAGATGGTGCAATATTCCATGAAGATTTAGACTCGCTTCTTTCTGTGTCGCAGTTTTTATCTCTGCATTGTCCGGCAACGCCAGAAACAACAGGATTTTTCAACCAAGAAAAAATTGCACTTCTCCCGGATGGCGCGGTTTTTGTAAATACCTCGCGCGGAGCTCTGGTTGATGAGGAGGCGCTCATTAATGCGCTCAAATCGGGTAAAATTTCGGCTGCGGGGCTTGATGTCTATTTGAGTGAGCCCGGCGGTAACCCGGCGCTCGCCTCGCTCGACAATGTGTTTATGCTGCCGCACATAGGAAGTGCGACCTTCGAGACCCGTGACGCCATGGGTTTTCGGGCGCTGGATAATTTAGATGCCTACTTTGCCGGAAAAGAACCAAATGATCGCGTCGCTTAAGAGCAGATTACCGGAAGATATCACTTACTGGCTTGATTTATTATGATTTTTTCTTGACCCAATGTGACCAGATAATGCAGTAAAACTATTTTTTCATAGTCGGCTTTCCTAATTGGATGCCTCAAACCCAACACACACTTTCAGGTATACCAAATATTTTATTTCAAAAACAGACATTACCGCTTGCGCTCAAAGCCTCAATATCGAAAGATATAAACAAGCAGGAATTGCTTGTCGTCATAATTTGATTAGGCAGGTGATTGTGCGATTTGGAGTCTGTCAAGAGAGTCTTTCACTCTAGGTGCGAACCACTCGAAAGAGTTTGTAGAATAGAGGGCGTCATACAGGTTCCGATGAAATAAATTAACAGGACCAAAACAACTAAATTGTTAATAGGGAGAGAAGTCTAATGGCAAAAAAGAAATCAGATGTTGGTCGCCGTAAGTTCCTAAAAGGCGGCGCCGTTGCTGCGGGTGCAGCAGCTGCAACCATCGCAATGCCGAATGTCGCAACTGCGGCAACGAAGGTATTTAAAGTTCAAGCGGCTTGGGGCGGTGGTATTTTCCTCGAAAACGCCAAAAGCTATGTTGATCGCGTAAATAAAATGACCGGCAAAGGTTTTAGAATTGACCTGTTGTCGGTTAACTCCGTCGTTAAAACCAGTCAAATGCAAGATGCCGTTCACCGCGGCGTTTTAGATGGCGCTCACTATGTGCCAGCATATTGGTATTCCAAGTCACCCGCAGCGTCCCTGTTCGGAACCGGCCCATGCTTTGGCTGGTCTGCGCAGGAAATGCTTGGGTGGATCCATTATGGCGGCGGTAAAGAGCTCTTCAATGAGCTGATGGGCTCTCTTGGTCTTAACCTGATCAGCTTCTTTAACAGCCCAATGCCGGCTCAGCCTCTTGGCTGGTTTAAAGAAGAAATCAAAGGCGTTTCTCAGATGAAAGGTCTTAAATACCGGACTGTTGGTCTGGCTGCTGACGTGTTGACTGAAATGGGTATGTCTGTTGTGCAATTGCCAGGCGGCGAAATTCAGCCTGCG
>CAJXJM010000498.1 GCA_913054205.1 uncultured Rhodospirillaceae bacterium | reverse complement strand
CCAGTCCACGCTCTAAAAGCCTTCCTTAGGTATTTTCGGAGGACGCGCTTAAAAGCGGTATTCCGGGCCTCGACAGCACCTACGGTGTCGCCAAAGAAAAAATGTATTACGAGCCGGCGGATGCCGACCTGCCATCAGAAAATGTCTGGTCGACCGACAAGTACCTCAACCATGTGCCGCAACTATTTGAGACATTGCGAGAAAAATTCGGCGAGGATATTCGGTTGCTCCATGATGTCCATCACCGCCTAACCCCGATAGAAGCTGGACGACTTGGAAAAAGCTTGGAGCCATACAAATTGTTTTGGATGGAAGACCCGACGCCTGCCGAAAATCAAGAAGCCTTTCGTCTCATTCGTCAGCACACTACAACGCCGATAGCTGTCGGAGAAATTTTTAACTCGATCTTCGATTGTCATACGTTGATACAGGAACAGTTGATCGATTTTATTCGCACGACGGTCGTCCATGCTGGCGGGATAACTCAGTTAAGGCGCATTGCAGATTTGGCCGCACTCTATCAAATCCGCACCGGCTGTCATGGTGCCACCGATCTGTCGCCGGTGTGCTTGGGCACCGCTCTCCACTTTGACACATGGGTGCCAAATTTTGGTGTGCAGGAATATATGCGCCATACTGAAGAGACCGACGCCGTTTTCCCCCATGCTTATAGCTTTAAAGACGGCTATCTCTATGCCGGAGAAACGCCTGGCCATGGCGTCGATATTGACGAAGAACTGGCGGCCAAATATCCCTATCAACGGGCTTATCTGCCGGTAAATCGTCTCGAAGACGGCACGATGTGGAATTGGTAATAATAAATGAAGATAGCCAAGAAAATAGCCAAGAAAATAGCATGCATCGGTGAAGGAATGATGGAACTGACCCATAGGGAAGATGGCGGGATGGGATTGTCTTACGGCGGCGATACCTTGAACACTGCAGTCTACATGTCGCGTCTTGGCCTTGATGTGGAGTATGTGACCGCGCTTGGTGATGATCCTTATAGCGGCGAAATGATGACTGCGTGGCAGTCTGAAGGCGTCGGTACTGAATTTGTCATCCAAGCTAAAGGCAGGATGCCGGGGCTCTATGCCATTCGAACGGACGATCAGGGCGAGCGCAGTTTTTATTATTGGCGTGATCATGCACCGGCAAGAGACTTGCTGGAATTCTCTGAATTTTCGGCGATAAGTGACCGTCTTCTCGATATGGATTTTATCTATGTGAGCGGAATTACGTTATCGCTGTATTCAGAAAAGGATATTGCGGCACTCTTTGAACTGCTGGATGGGCAGCGCGCGCGCGGCGGAAAAGTTATGTTTGATTCAAACTATCGTGCCAATCGCTGGCGAGATATTGATGAGGCCCGTGAAACCTACGATGAGATGCTCAAGCGGGTAGATTTATCGCTGCCGACGCTTGACGATGACAAATTGGTCTTTGGCGATGCGGATGCTGAAGCTTGTTGTGCCCGCCACCACGAAATGGGTGTTGCAGAAGTTGTCGTAAAAATGGGCGCAGAAGGCTGTTATGTCTCGAAGGATGGTGACCGCACTCACATCCCGCTTCTAGAACGGCGAACTGCCAAAGATACAACCGGCGCAGGGGATTCCTTTAATGCGGGTTTTTTGGCAGCCCGGTTGAACGGACGAACGCCATCAGACGCCGCCACTTTTGCCCATGTGATTGCCGGAGAGGTGATCATGCATCCCGGAGCCATCATTCCCAAAAATGCCATGCCGGAGGTCATTTTATGAAATCAAAATTTGAATCTGTCAGTGTCATACCGGTTTTGATTTTTGAAAACGCCGACCACGCAGCATCGACCGCAGGAGCTTTGATTGATGGTGGTCTTGATGTGTTGGAAGTGACCCTTCGAACAGAAGCTTCCTGGGACGCCTTTGATCAAATTATGACGCAATACCCAAATGCCGTGACAGGCGTTGGCACAGTGTTGAGCCGGGACCAAATGAAGCGCGCAAAGGATATGGGGGCGGTCTTTGCTGTCAGCCCCGGCTTTGATCCGGGTCTCGTAGAATGTGCTCAGGAGCTTGATCTTTTTTATATGCCCGGTGTGGCAACACCATCAGAAGTGATGCAGGCGAGGGCGCTTGGACTCAAAACATTGAAATTTTTCCCTGCTGAGGCGGC
>CAJXJM010000497.1 GCA_913054205.1 uncultured Rhodospirillaceae bacterium | reverse complement strand
AAAAGATGGTTCCGACTGGCCATCAAGCGCGGCGACCCGGCAGCCAAAATTCTGTTGAAACGCCTCGACGAGAGTTAATTCTGGATTTCTGTCAGAGCGCTTTGAGCAAGCAAACACATCAATATTTCTATCGAAATTGAGACACTCACCCGAAACTTTCGAATAAATTTATATATTCCGTAAAGGATTATGCCGTAGGTTCTCTCCTGTAATTTGTTGGGGGAACGGCTTTGGCGACGATCAAATCAAAGAATTTATTTACGCGACTGGTCGAGTTCGCTCGAAACAGCATCCCAGTGCATGTCTGGATTTTTTCGGCCATCATTGTGGTTGCGGTAATCATTGGCACGACCGGTGCGCTCAAACTCAAAAAGTCAATCAATGGCAAGGCGAAGCAGCCTGTTGCCAGCTCCCAACTCGCTGTTCCAAACCCATCCCCAAAAATCGCTCCACGTCCGCCCGTGCTACCCGAGCCTGATGTTGCGTCCACTGACAATGGCGTTAAAGCCTATGAAGAGGCGTTGCCCGATAAAATATTCGAGCCGTCACCGGTTGCGCTGCCAACACCTTCAGCCGAAACGCTAAAAGCGACGGCAGTTGTTGTGGAGCCGGGACTCGAAAATACCTGGCGTAAAAATGCAGTGCAGCTTTCAGAACTACCGCCGGGTCCCCGTATTGCCATTATAATTGACGATGCGGGCGTTGACCGAAAACGCACAGCTGCCGTGATTAAACTGCCGCCACCTTTGACGATCGCCTACTTAACTTACGCAGGTGCGCTGACCAAGCAAGTCAAAGCGGCCCATGAAGCGGGCCATGAAGTTATGGTCCATATGGCGATGGAGCCGCTCAGCAAAACTGTTGATGCTGGACCGAATGTTCTGCAAAGCGAAAACGATGCAGCAGAAATAATAAAGCGATTGAGCTGGGGGCTGGAACGGTTTTCCGGCTATGTCGGTATCAACAATCATATGGGCAGCCAGTTTACCGCTGACCCTGTCGGCATGAATGTTGTCATGCGGGAACTCAAGCGCCGAGGATTGTTGTTTGTTGATTCTCGGACGTCTGGCAGCACGGTAGGGGCCTCGATCGCCCTCGCCAATGATGTGCCGTTCACCCAGCGCAATATATTCTTGGATAATGTGCCCACCGTCGAAGCGATCAACAAACAACTTCGCCAAATGGAGATTTTCGCCAGGCGTAACGGCTACGCTGTGGCAATCGGTCATCCAAAAGATGCAACCATTCAAGCGCTCTCGCAGTGGTTGGCAGTCATGGCGGAAAAAGGCTTTGTCCAAGTGCCGATCAGCGCTATCGTCGCCAAACAGCGCGGCATTTCACCGGTTAATTTGGGAAAATTTAATAATAACTAAAATTTTAAAAACATTATTTGTAATATAGCTTTTGCTATATCTATTTTGCGACTTGTACGGGAGAGAATGCAAAGGCATTATCGCGGCTATGGACAGCAACAGAAAAACATTTATTCGATATTTTATCCCTGGCGGCGTGTCTCTTGTAAGCCCAATTTCGTGGATGGCAGAGAAATATTTTAGTGATTTATTTGGTGACTGGTGGTCACAAATTCCTTGGGGTTGGCTTACTCTGGTATCAGCCTCTTTCGTTGCCGGAAATTTATTAGCGGATTGGATGAATAAGAATTCTTTGCTTCGGCAGAAATATGAACATTGGCAGAGAATCTTTGACGTTGATCAAATATGGACCCCCAGTTTGGTTATAGAGGATGCTAGTTATATTGGTGCTAAAGTTCGGCTACGATTGGCCAAATCTGTCCAGAATGCTGCAATTTTAGTTCAAGTCTTTACTAACTTAACCAATGGAACTCCAAATGGCCGATTGTCTTGGGTTGTTGAAAAGAATGCCACGCTGATATCGGGTGAAGAACGTGAGATTTGCTTGGCAGTTATTCCTCGGACGCCAGGACAACATTATAGCGGATGGGGTGATGGTCCAAATCATCATGGGCATGTAATTCATGGCTCAGAAAATTTGGTTTCAATTGAGGTGGAGGCAGGTAAACGGCGGCAAACTTTTAAGTTGAGGCTTGATGTTCCATCACAAAATAGCGGTGCTCTAGGATTATTACTCTACGTAGCGAATATGACGATCCATTCGAGATAAAAGAAATTGATTAG
>CAJXJM010000496.1 GCA_913054205.1 uncultured Rhodospirillaceae bacterium | reverse complement strand
AGACCGCATCGGCCACGAGATCTATAACCTCCAGCGGAGCGAGATCGGCGAAGTCCGGGAGGGATTTATCGACGGAACAGTAGGTTCCATTACAATGCCACATAAGCGCAATCCCGAAATATCCGAACATCTTGGCACGCTTTCTCGTATCGTTCGCCACAACGCTGCCCTGATCTCAGAAGGTCTTGTACACGATCACGAGCGGGACGGACGATCCTGGAAGGCCGAATGGAATGCCGTTCCCCAAGCCACCATGGCGGCTGGCAAAGCGATGTCCATGTTGGAGGTTCTGGTGCAATATCTTGAAGTCGATCCGAACCGGATGTTGGCTAACTTAGATATTACCAAGGGTTTCGTTCTGTCCGAGCCTTTGATGTTAGCCCTGGCGGCAAAAGTTGGCCGGAAAACCGCCCATGAAATTATTTATGAGATGTCACTGAAAGCGGAAGATTTGGGCGTATCATTCAAAGAAGCCGTGCTAGGCACTCGCGATATCACGATCCATCTGCCAAATTTGGAAAAGGAGGGGTTTTTCGATTACGCCCAGTATACCGGCCAATGTGCGGCCATGGTGGAGCGCTTTCTGAATGCAAAGGGGCGAAAGTGACACAAAATTCCAAATTGGATGTGGGTCATTTGAAACGGCAACATCTGGCAAATTTTCCAACATGTTTGACCGCTATTCATGGGTTCGACGAAAACTTAAACGGCACTGAATTATTGATTAAGCGTGACGATCTCATCGATTTTGGCTTCGGCGGTAACAAGGTTCGAGGGCTGGAATTTATTCTTGGTGATGCAAAGCAAAAAGGCGCCGACACCTTAATCACCGGTGCCGGCGTTTTATCGAACCATGTTCGCGCCACTGCCGCCGCCGCCGCGTATGCGGGCCTTGGCATGGTCGCGGTGTATTGGGGTGAAGAGCCAAAGAAATGTGAGGGCAATCATCTGTTATCCCGCATTCTCGGCGCTGAAATGCACTTTACTGGTAGTTCTGATCGCAGCTCCGTGGATCGTCACATGGAAAAGGTTGCAGAAGATTTACGTCGAGCAGGCCGGCATCCCTATTGCATTCCGCGCGGCGGGGCATGCGCCCTCGGCGTTATCGGCCACATATTGGCAGTGGAAGAAGTCGCCGTCCAATGCCGGGCCTTCAAGACGGCTCCGGAACGGGTGATCCTTGCTGTGGGATCGGGCAGCACTATGGCCGGGTGGATATTGGGCAGCCAAATTCTGGGTCTCGATTGGCAAATAGAAGGCTATACGGTCAGCCGATCGGTCGAAGAAGTTCGCGTCCAGGTGCACAGGCTTGCGCTAGAGGCCGCCAAGATATTGGGCTTAGACCTTCCAGTTTCAAACCAAAACATCGTCATTCATGATGGGGTCATCGGCGAGGGCTACGGTATTCCGTCTCCCGAAGGCCAACGCGCAATTGTAGCGGTTGCACGTCGTCAGGGAATATTTTTTGATCCAACCTATACCGGAAAGGCCTTTGCCGGTATGATGAAGGACGCCGCCCGTGGAAGATTTTCAGATCTAAAGTCGATTTTATTTTTGCATACGGGCGGGGCACCTTCAATTTTCACCAGCGGTATCGAGATTTTTCACTAATATTTAGGGAAAGACGTTGGTAAAAGCGTCGGTTACCTCAATTTGGATTAAACCCATTCAAATTTCGCTTTTTCCCACGCGTTCCCATAAAACAGCATGAATTAGAACATCCTACATCACAATCCGCAGGTCGGGGGTTCGAGTCCCTCCTCCGCTACCAATAAATTAGACAACCATCTGTTAATACGTTGGTTTTTATATTTACAATTAATTGGCCCCACATTCAGCCCCACATTAGTGAAGCCCTTGCCCCGGTAGGAACGTGTTGTTTTTAACATTATTTTTTCCAATATTCGGATAACATTCGCTCGACAACGGGGCCTATTTGGTTGCCGATGGGATCTTTGGTTGATGTGATCAACGAATGCAATTTGGCGGAGGCCTTAATATCAAGCCGAATTCTCAGCACGATAACAGCACCAGCGAGGGCATCCCATCCCGAACAATGTCCGATTTGATCAACGGCCATCAGAATGTCATTGGTGATTGTATGCTTGCCACCCATGATGCCGTTGATCGCGTTGTGGAGAAGCTCGCTGCCAAGACCTT
>CAJXJM010000495.1 GCA_913054205.1 uncultured Rhodospirillaceae bacterium | reverse complement strand
ATGTGGGTGTCTTCTTGTTCCTTTAAAGCCGCAGCTTCCAATTTGCCCTCGCGCCATTGCTGACGGGCATCTGATAGTTCTTGAGGGCGCAGTAAGCTGCCAACGTGATCGGCTCTAAAAGGTGGTTTTGACATTTTGAAGTGGCTCCTGGTTGAAAGGCTTTGCTTACTCGTAAATTATTATTAAAGCATGGCAGATTGCAATGCATCATACATCAGGCGCCCGGCCAAGATTGTCAAAACGCCTTTTAAGAGGATGCGAAAAAGATCCTCATTCAAGTGATTTAAGGCAATTTTACCTAGATAGGTTCCAACGAATCCAAAGAGTAATAATCCGATTAAAAGCGGTATGTAAGGTCCGAAGGCGAAGCCCAAAAACCCAAATGCAACGAGCTTTAGAGAGTGATGGATGGTCATAAACGACGCATGCGTGGCGACAAATTGGTGTCTGATTTCACTTGCGGCCAGCGCAAAAGGAGCAACAATTGGACCCGTTGCACCGACAAACATCGTTGTAAAAGCGCCAATTAAAGAGGCGAAAAAAAAGGCAGATTTTTTTGGTTTGTTTGCTACAAATTTCGGCGCCCACGTCGAATATAAAATAAACAGAGCCAGAATGCCTTGGAGCAGGAAGAGCGGAAGTGTAATGACGACCTTTCCGCCGATTAAAATGCCGATGACGCTGCCGGCAATAAACATCGGCAGAACGCCATACAATATATGACGATACAGTAACACAGCCCGGCCAAAGTTTGAGCCGAGTTGAATAAAGGCATGCAACGGCACCAATACAGTGGGCGGCATAATTAAAGCCATCGTCGCTATGGTGAGGGTTCCGCCGCCCAGACCCAAGGCAGCGGTTAGGAAACTACCCAAGAGCGAAACTCCACATAGGAGAATAAACTGCCACAGCGTTAGGTTCGCGCTTGTGACAAATAAATCAATGAAATGATCCAAAGAATACATACCCAAATAATGTAGTGGTCTTTGTAGCCAATTTTCTTTGGCAAAAAAAGGCTGATTGAGGTCGAAAAATTTATCTTCAAATATCTGTGTCGCGGTAATCCAATGTTTGACTAAAGCCTGTCCTCTAAGGCACATAGTGGACAACTTTTTCAGCGAACAATTCAGGACATATCATGCGACTTCTTACATTCAAAAAAAATGGGGCAACGGCTATCGGCGTTGTCCAGCAAGACGGCTCCAGCGTTATTGACCTTTCTATCGCGGCGCCGGATTTGCCAAATGACATGAACGTCCTGATTGATTTATGGGATGAAGGCCGCGAAAAAGCCAAGGCTGCCTGTGAAAACGCGAGCGATGAAGCGCGTCTTCAGCTGGCTGATCTTGATATAGTTGCGCCAATTCCCAATCCGCGCCGAAATGTGATGTGTGTCGGCAGAAACTACCACGAACATGCTCAGGAATTTCACGATAGCGGCTTTGATGCGACGGCGGGAGCTACTGCCATTCCAGATGATCCGATCATTTTTACCAAAGCAACAACAAGCGTAAGCGGGCCTACCGATCCAATCCCGGTTTATTTGGATAGTTCAAACTCTACCGATTATGAGGGTGAATTGGCGGTCATCATCGGCAAAGAAGGCCGCGGTATCAGCAAGGCTGATGCCTTTGACCATGTCTATGGTTATACCGTCTCCAATGATGTGACGGCGCGCACCCAACAGCATAAACACAAACAATGGTTCATTGGTAAAAGCCTTGATGGATATTGCCCGATGGGTCCGGTGATTGTCACGGCTGACGAGGCCGGGCATCCCGACACTTTCCAACTAACGACCGTTGTCAATGGCGAGACGCGTCAAGACGCCAGTGTCGCCGATCTTATCTTTGATATCCCAACTTTGATCGAATGCATTTCGGCCGGTATCACATTGAAGCCCGGCGATATCATTGCGACTGGTACACCGGTCGGCGTCGGCATCGGATTTGAGCCACCCGTATTTCTCAAAAAAGGCGATGTTGTTGAGGTAACGATCACGCCGATTGGCACCATTCGGAATGTCGTTGAATAGTATAATTTTCGACGGAACGAAGTGCTTATCGCGTTAATCAAAAGCAACAACTGCTTAGGGGTTTTCATAAGATCTAAAATTTTATTTTTACCAGCATCACCTTGACCTCTAAGTATTTCCCCATCTC
>CAJXJM010000494.1 GCA_913054205.1 uncultured Rhodospirillaceae bacterium | reverse complement strand
CGCCGGATACGCATCCTTGCCCTGCGTCACTTGCGTCAGGCCAGCCCTTACAATTGTATGCGGAGGCAGGTTTTTGATGGGCTGCCCGTCAAATTCGATGGTGCCGTCCCAGACCGGGAGCAAACCGGAAAGCGCCTTCAACAATGTCGATTTTCCGGTGCCGTTGCCGCCCAACAACGCAATAATTTTCCCCTCTTCGACATTCAAATTGATGCCGCGCAGGATTTGAATTTTGCCGTAGCCGGTTGATAATCCCCTTACTTTTAGCAAGAATCCCTCACTTTCCGGTTCGTCTTGATGTCAATGTAGTAAACCAACATCGTCCCTTGGCCAGATCTAGAATTTAATCGCATATTGTCCATCATTCAAAAATATTTTCGCGGAGGATAATTTCGAACGGCATAATCGTCGCCTCCGAAGCGATTTGATCCTGCTCCGATAGGAGTTTTGAAATAACTAAATCGGCCAGTTTTCTCATGTCCTGGTGGATGACCGCGTCAATGGTTCCATTAAGAAGGTTTGGTCGTGACGAGGATGTAAGGTGATGGCAAATGAACACCACCTGTTTTTCGATCCCCCGCTCGTGTAGGGCCTTTACGATCCCCCGGTTGCCCGACCCAATATTATAAATGCCGACGATATCCAGATTACGATCCAGCAATTCACTGATTTTCACATAATTGTCTTCCGAATCATCGTTACCGAGCACCAGATCAAGAATTTCGAGATCGGAAAAATCTTCACGGCAGACGCGCCGAAATCCAATTTCACGATCATCGTGAGAGTTATAAAGATGGCTCCCGGCAACGATTGCAACTTTGCCCTTTCGATCGCCCAAAAAACGACCAATTAAATATCCTGCCGACCGACCGGCGGCCCGGTTATCAATGCCGACAAATCCCATCCGCTTTGAACCGGACAAATCAGACTGAATGGTCAACACCGGCACACCGGCCTTGACCGCATGATCGACCGCCCATTTTACGGATGGATGCTCAAGCGCCTGCAACGCAATGCCGTCCGATCCATCGTCAACGGCCAGTTTGATATGATCCGCCAATCGTTCCGGATCGAATCGGTCAATTTCACGAAATTTTATTGACACGTTTCGAATACGACAGGCTTCGACGACGGCACCGAGCAGGTTTTCCTCAACCGATGGTCCGGCGCCTGCCGGCACAAGGAAGTCCAACGACTTTTCCGAATGCACAAAATGTATCGGAGATTTACTCGACTTTCCCGCATTCATTCTGGCAACAACGGACCACACGCGCTCCGACGTTTCTGCACGAACACCAATGCGCCTGTTGAGCACTCTGTCAACCGTTGCCGTGCTAACGCCGGCTTCTCGCGCGACATCGGTAATTTTTGCTCGGCCAAACTTCGCCATCTCTATTTGCCGTCCCATATTCTGGCTTTAATCGATTGTCGCCAGAAGGCTGTCCCTGTTCTTAAAAATGTGCAGGAGTTCCTTCCCAGTTATAAATCCTTACCTGATATTGATTGATATAGGAAGAGTTAAAGTTATTTTTTTGAAGTTATATTTGATGGTTTTGAAGTAATTTATTTTAATATTAAAAATTTAACAAATTTTTCAATAATTTAGATACATCATAATTGATGGTAAAATTACTCATATTGATGTTGATGATGATTTCTACTCGGTATAGGCTAGCTTAACAACTGTTGGCAATGATGCGTTTGCGCGTGTCCCTCTGGATTTTACACGCACAGATAACCGTGATTGCGTCAACAATCTTCCATAGTGCAATCAGTTGGGGCGCCGAAAATAGTTTATATTCAAAGGATGTAAAATAATGAAAAAAGTTGGCGTTATCGGCCTCGGTGACATGGGTAGTGGGCTGGCCAAAAATTCACTAAAAGCAGGATTTCCAGTTTCCGGGTTTGATTTGAGCGAACATTGCTTAGCGTCCTTTAGGGAAGGCGGGGGCTCCCCTCGGACATCGGCTCGCGAAGTTGGCGAAAATTCAGACGCCGTTTTTGTTATGGTGCTTAACGGCAATCAAGCGAAATCAGCAATTTTTGGAGACGAAGGTCTCGTCAAAGGCATGAAACCCGGCGGTGTTATTATTCTTTCAGCGACAATTAAACCCAGCGAGGCCCGAGAAATTGGTGAAGCTCTTGAGGGCACCGGACTTGATATGATTGATACGCCTGTCAGTG
>CAJXJM010000493.1 GCA_913054205.1 uncultured Rhodospirillaceae bacterium | reverse complement strand
ATTATAAGACAATGGGTTAAACGTTATATAAGGTAGTTATCTGGGTCAGCCCCAAAATTAATTAAGTGACAGTCACTTAATTAACTTTTTTCACTTGGAAATGATTTTCACCAGCTTGCCGGTACGCAATCTCTCATTGTTGCCGAGGCCGTTGATCACGCGGAAGGTTTCTTCTTTGAAATCATTTACCCCCATTTGCCGGACAAAAGTGCGAACGCCATCACCGGCGCGAACCGGTTTAACCCGAATACGGTTTGGGTGATATTTTTGCGCCTCTGCCCGCAAAATGGTCTTTAAGCTGAAAGTTGTTTGTCGCAGGCCAAGCGACAGTCGGTCTGTCAAATTGGGCGGCGTCAGAAAGGCAAAACGATAGATGCGGTCGTTTCGTTGACGTATTGCGATAAAGCGCAAATCAAAGGTGCCATTTTTCTGGCGGATGCGCGTCGATGCTGTCGCCGCTTGCATGCCGTTCACGTTAATCGGCTCAACCCGGTTGAAACTTGAGCGCCGCGCCCAGACATTGGATATATAGGATGTCATCGCCCCATTATAGGGCTTGCCGGCCATATCAAATTGAATGATGGAGCCGCCCGGCCCTTTGGCGACGACAGCGGTGCGCCCATTAAACAACCGAAATCCCTCGGGTACATCAAATCGGAAGCGCATTTCGGGATGAACGAAAGTCCGGCCTTTCACAAAGCCTTCTTTCGGATCATCGCCATACAATAGGTTATGCACACGCTCCATATAATCGATGGTGCCGACGCGGGTGCCGGACTTGCTGCCCTTTGCATTCGCAATCGCGCGCTCTACCCGATCAATCGTGCGGGGATGGGTCGCGAACATGTCGCCTTGATCAACGCTGGAGGGGTCTTTTTTATGGCGCTTGGCTTCCAGCTGACTGTGGGAACGCAGCTTTGATAAAAAACTCGCCATCGCGCGGGTATCGTAATTGGTCCGAGATAAATAGCGCACACCCAATGAATCCGCTTCAAATTCCTGGCCGCGGGAATAGGATTGCAGTGCTGCATGACCGGCAAAATTTGCAAAATCGCCAGCGGCTGACCCTAAAAAGATGCCAGCTGCCATCGAAAGACCGCCAGCTAAAATCGAGCTGCTATAGCGTTGTGCCGTGTGGCGCCCGGTGACATGACCAATCTCGTGGGCGATAACGCCTGCCAGTTCGGCTTCATTGCTGGCGAGCGCCATCAGGCCTCGGGTGACATATACATAGCCTCCGGGCAAGGCAAAGGCGTTGATTTGCGGCGAGTTCAGAACGGTGAAAGTCCATTTGATGTTGGGCAGCTCGGATTTTGCCGCCAAACGATTACCGATTCCGCTGACATAAGTTGTGACCGCGAGGTCCTTGTAGGCCCCACTAAAAGATTTCAGAATTTTGGGGTGTTCGTCGCGGCCGATTTTAATCTCATCTTCTAAAGACATGAAGCCGGTGAAGCTCTGGTCGCCGGTTGCCGGGTTAACAGTGCAGCCCGCCAGACCAACTGTCGCCAGCAAAATTAGAGCCACGCCCCATGATTTTTTAAATTCGACTTTCATAAAATTATTCCAACACCTCAATTTGTTCAGGATGTGTGGCCGAAATCATAGGCCCGTTATAGGATTTAATCCATCCTCGCACCCGAATGCGTTTGCCTTTTAATACTATCGGATCAAAGCCCGATCGATCAAATAGTTTGGCGGCACGGGCGTTCAGCGAGATCGTGAAATCGGTGCGCCAATTCTCGCCAAAATTAATAAAAATCTTTTTGCGCACCCGCGCGACATCCTGAACCACACCTTCAACCAACTGAAAAGAATTTTTCAATCGGTCGAGGTCCAGGTGCTGGCGAATTCGATAAAAAGAAACCTGCCAAATACCTTTTTCGGCGGCGCGGGCAATTTTTTCCTGGGCCAGCATTTCTGAGATCAAAGCCCGGTTGTCGGGAAAAGAATAAACCCGGGCCATACCTTGGTTCAATAGCGCACCCTGAATCCAAATACCGTCTTCGGTATAAAGGTGAGCCAACAACCGTCCATGGCGATCCATCCGCCGTCCGCCATAGGATAGGGTGAATTTTTTGCCGAGGCTAAGCTTTTCAAGCGCGATTTTTGCGACATCGGCCAGTGGCCAGGATTTAAAATTTACGCGCCTGGATACCAACCAGTCTGATTTGATCAGAGATGAGATTGCCTTTGCCGAT
>CAJXJM010000492.1 GCA_913054205.1 uncultured Rhodospirillaceae bacterium | reverse complement strand
AATCGCCGCATAGTCTGTGCCCAGGTCCTGATAGATTTGCTTTCTATCACCAGGATTGATGAATAAGACATCCACACCCTCGGCCATCAAGGATTCTCCTTTTTTATTCTATGGATAGTGTAGTCGAAAAAAGGATTATAGACGACTGAGTCTTAACCAAAAGTGACTCCAATCAACAATTAATAGCCGGTTTATAATCCCAGCAATGCCGGTAATTCATCCAACGCCTTGATTTCATTTGCAGGCTCTCCGGCCAGCCTTTCTTTAGCTTGGCCAAACCGATTTACCCAGTTCACCTTAAAGCCAAAATTAGCGGCCCCGGCAACATCCCAGGCATTCGACGACATAAAGCATATTTGATCAGCCGGTAGCGCGAATTCATCGACGGCCAACTGATAAACCGAAGGGTGGGGTTTATAAATTTGGAGAGAATCTATCGAAATGACCGCATCGAATAACTCGCCGAGACCAGCACTTTGAACAGCAGAATCTAACATGGAGGGGCTGCCATTGGACAAGATCGCCAATTTCATGCCACCTGATTTGAGGGTCTGCAACATAGCGAGAACTTCAGGATAGGCATCCAAAGTGCTGTAAAGGTTCATCAATTTACCGCGCAGCGCATTGTCATCTATGCCGAGCGAATCCATTGCAAAATCCAGAGCATCACTGGTGATTTGCCAAAAATCCCGATAGTCCTGCATGAGACTGCGCAACCAGCTATATTCAAGCTGCTTTGTACGCCAAATTACCGACAACGGCTCCCAATTATCACCGAGATCATCTTTGCACCGAGCTGCAGCCGAAGCGACATCAAATAAGGTGCCATAAGCATCGAAAACGCAGGCGCCGATATTTTCCAGCTTCTCACTCATGTATCTGTCCTCTCTTGTTCAACGGGATCAAACAACGTCATTATTTCTCCAATGTCTTCCTCCCCTAATCCCATAGATGATAATTTACGAAAAGCTTCGGAGGCAAGCGCTGTCATCGGCAAAGGTGCGCCGGTTTCAACTGCAAAATCCCGGGCCGTATCCAAATCTTTAAGCATGGTATTTGCAGCACCGCTTTTCGGATCCGTGTTCCTTGCGGCAAACCGCGGTGCCATGATCTGAAAGGGCTGCGAATCTGCCCAACCGCCCTTGAGCGCATCGGCAAGTTTTGTTGCATCAACAACGCCGGATTTTTCGGCAAAACTTATCGCCTCCGCCATAGTCACGACGTTACTGGCCACAATAATTTGGTTGCAGAGCTTGGTAATCTGCCCGGCCCCACTATCGCCCATGCGGGTAAATCGCTGAGAGAAAGCTTCCACGATGGGGCGCACGCGTTCAATGTCGCGCTCTTCACCACCTGCCATAATTGCCAGCGTTCCAGCCGCAGCCCCTTTGGCACCGCCCGAGACCGGTGCATCAACCCAACCCATACCAGTTTCAGCTTTCAGCCTGGCCGCAAAATCACGTGTCATATTCGGCCGCATGCTGGAAAAATCGACAAGTAGTTTATCTTTTGTATTATTTTCTGGGCCAACACTCGCCACGCCGTCGGCTCCAAAGACAACAAATTCAACGGCTGTAGAATCAGTAAGACACATCAGGACGATATCAACGCTGGAAACCAACTCAACAATACTGCCAGCCTCTTTGGCACCTTTTTCCAACGCAGGTAAGATTTTTTCGCGCGATCGGTTCCACACGGTCACATCTTCATCGGCATCCAGCAGTCGATCCACCATCGGTCCGCCCATGATACCAAGCCCGATATAACCCAATTTTTCCGTCACGATATGTCTCCAGAATCTATCGGTTCTTCGACTTCCCATTGCACATTGCCTGCATGGGTGACGGCGCCTAAATTTGCAGGGCCTACGCTTGCCGCATATTTCTGTAGCGCACCGGCTAATTTTGACGGATCAGGTGGTGCCCAATTTTTACGCCGCGCCTCCATCTCTTCATCAGATAATTTGACGTCAATGGTCCTGGCACCGCCATCAATTCGGATAATGTCACCGGTTTGAATAATGCCAATCGGTCCTCCTGAGGCGGCTTCGGGTGACGCATATCCAATGCACATACCGCGAGTCGCGCCGGAAAACCACTTACGCCTGCCCCGGTTTTTGCCCGAACGCGCAGGAGGCTACACAGGCACGCGATTAATCTGCAGATTAATTCAGAGGTCAGAGAATGTCAGGAAATCCACCAAAACCTCAGGTTTGGCG
>CAJXJM010000491.1 GCA_913054205.1 uncultured Rhodospirillaceae bacterium | reverse complement strand
GTCGGTTTCAGATGCCCAAGCCAAGATTAATAATGATGACGTTGTATTTGTGGACGTGCGTGAGAAACATGAACGGGAGAGTAACGGCTATATTGTTGGTTCAATCCACGCGCCCAGAGGATTTTTGGAGTTGATCGCCGATCCAGAAGGCCCCATGCATAATTCTGAGATTGTCAGTGGCAAACACCTTATTCTTTATTGTGGTACCGGTGGTCGCTCCGCGCTTGCTGCAAAAACACTCACGGATATGGGACTATCAAATATATCGAGTATGGCTGGTGGCTATGCCGCTTGGCTTGAAATTGATGGGCCTGTAGAAAACTAAGTTTAAAAGTCATGTTCATCTAATCTGTACTTGAACCTAATCTCCTAATGTCTGCTATTGGCTAACAGCGGACGTTTCAGCACTACTCAAATAGAGTCCGCTTTACCCCCGGAAGCAGACATAATCTTTATATGGCAATAAACGCCTCGTCGAGCCTATTGGTTTGGACCAATTCAAATCTACGATGACCAATCCTGCGAAATTGAATGGGTTTCCCAATTTCAAAACCCGCCGCGTCGATAATTTCGGAATCCAGTTCTATGGTATCCGGAAGATCAACAAAGCCAATTTTACGCACGTAAACAGTCAACTTCACTCTCCCAGGTCAAATTTCTTTCGGATCAAGTGTACCATTAATTCGTATGTGAATTTCATTTTATGAAGCTATTCAGATGCCCCTAAACATATCAAACGGTGAAAATATCATGTTGATCGATTGATCATTAACCTTTTAAGACCTATAACGCTTATTAACTTAGAAAAAAAATCTATTCTCAATAGCTCACTAGAATTTAAAGGTAATAAGAATGGAACATTGGTCCAAAAGGCTATGGCGAGCGCTTAGTTGGAAAGGATGGAGCCAAAGAGAGCTTGCTAGACGTGCTGATATCGATGAGCAGAAGGTTTATAAATACCTTCAGGGCAAAGTGGATCAACCTCGGGGTGATACCATGCTGCGACTGGCAGATTGTCTCGGAGTTACAGAGATTTGGCTCAGATTTGATGTTGGGCCAGCGGTCGTTCGCATTCCAGTTGTTGGGCGCGTTGCGGCCGGCGAAAGCTTCATACCAATCGACGATAATCCTATGGGATCTGGCTATGAGGAAGTTGATTTTTCCCTCGATGATGCAGATCCAATAGCAATCGAAGTCAGAGGGGAGTCAATGTTACCGGTCTATCGCCCGGGTGACTATTTGCTGTGTTCCAGGCGTCGCGGCATAGATCTTCAACAATGCCTCAACCGAGATTGTGTTGTGAAAACCAATCAAGGGGAGGGATACGTCAAAAAGCTAATGTCTGGACCAGAAGAAGGAACCTTCACACTTATTTCTTACAATGCCCCAGCGATCGAAGGAGTTAGACTTCTTTGGGCAGCTCCAATTATTTGGGTAAAACGCTCTTAAAATTCTTCCGCTAGTTAGTAGTAAAATCATTAAATTTCTGAGACCATTTCCAGAGCTAATATCTGGGAGGTTTCCATGACATATTCGATTTATCCTAATCCGTTAAGTGCGGAGCAAAGATATACACTTGGTGAAATAATCGAAAAAGGCAGCGTTATTAAAGTGAACAATCAATCGTTTTTGATGGTTGAGGTGTCGCCGATGATGATCGACTTTTTAAAAGCCATTCGACTGGATAATTTCCAAAATAGAATATTTACTGAGACAAAGCCCCCCGCCAGTTTAGCCTCATTCAATGAAGTAGCTTCGGCAGAAGAGGATCGCGGAATATCCGTGCCTGAGCTGATTGAAAAGTACAAATATGTGCGCGGCCATGCAAGCCGGGGGCGCGGAAATGATGCGCCTGGCCTGCTGCGAGGCTACGGAAGCCGGTTTGATGATTTGTGCCCCGATCCATGAAGCCTTGCTTCCAAGAGCGCCACAACGTGACTGTCGATAGCCTGACCAAAGAGCTAGAAGCTGACCGTGAAGTCGCCAGAGCCAACAAACAGGCGAGCGCAGCCATTTCGGCGACGATGAGCATTGCCCGTATTCATGGGCTGGCGGCCGGCGACAAAATGATCAAGTTCAAAATCCCAAAAATTGAAGATGCGGCTGACGCAATGGCGGCGACAGCGACACTGGTCCAAGGTGTGGTCCAGGGTGACCTCGCCCCTGAGGATGCCAAGGCGGTGGCGACGCTTGTTGAGACTTATCGCAGGACAGTGGAGAC
>CAJXJM010000490.1 GCA_913054205.1 uncultured Rhodospirillaceae bacterium | reverse complement strand
TATTGCAGCACTTGCCTATAACGACCGAACGAAAGAAGCTGAAGAAGCTTGTCAGGACCTTTTTGAGCGCGTTCCGAAATTTACCTGCGCTTTTTTAAAAGAGAATTTGCCTTCCAATCCCCATCTGATAAAAGTCTATGTCGATGGTCTCCGCAAAGCAGGAGTGCCAGAAGAATAACGTCCGCTTTTGGCTAATAGCGGACATTATGGGCACCTACAAAAAGAGTCCGCTTTACCCCCGAAAGCGGACATCAATCACATAGGGTCAAAGAGTCCGCTTTTAGCCAAAAGCGGACATAAGGCATTTCACTGTCAACCTAACGTGTGGCTAAATAATCAGAAGCATTGAAATACGGTAAATTATCCTGGGAAGAGCAGCCTATCATAGCGACCCGTTCGGCTATTTTTACGGCCTTCTGATATTTGCGCTCGCACTCGGCACCAGTATGACTTTCAAAAATTTCGCCACAAAGCGAAATACCATAATTGGCACGAAGTGCCCGGATCACGGTGCCGGCTAACATGCCATCGGCAATATCTTCGAGATTAAAATCCTCATGTTTCACGACCTGGAATTCATTTTCAACCAGATAGCCACGAATTTTAGCTTCTGCTGCCAAGGCAACGTCCCAATAATCCGATTCTGATTTTGTCGGCTCTCCCGAAACCTCTTTAAAGGCCATACAAAAAGTCAGAAAAACTTGTTCTTTCTGCGTCGCTGACTTCCAAGCCATTTTGCCCAAGCCATTCCATATCGACATATTCATGTCACCATAGACTTCAGGGATGCGCTCGAAAAATAGGCTGTGCAGTTTATTTTCGTTCAAAGTACTATCGAGTTTCTGTTCCTTATAAATATCGATGGCGGCATAGGTACCACAGACCGGACAGGTGTCGTTCTCATAAGTATTTTTCTTATATATAAGTGAACAACGTGTGCCATTGGCCAATTTATTTTCACACAGCAAATATACTTCGTTATCGTCTTCGCCGTCCTGCTGTTGACCGATCCAGTTGAAGCGGTTCATGAATTGATGATGAGAGCGTCGATGGCTCCATAGACTCCACTCGAGTTTTTCCACAGGACCGAAAGTACTCCAATTAGAACTTACATCGATGACGATACATTTGTCCTTATCTGGTGCCGACCGCAGCCCCCGACCCACTGACTGGCCCCACAGAACTTTGGACAATGTGGGGCGGAGATGCACGATGATGTTGCAATGCGGATTATCCCAACCTTCGGCAAGCACGCCGATGGAGACCATCGCCTCAATCTCACCACTTTCATGAGCAGCTAAAAGAGCCATTCGCTCCTTGATCGGCGTGGTGGCGGTGACGATCGCGGCTTTAATGCCGGACTGTTGAATGCTCTTGAGTGTTACCTCTGCGACATCAATACCAGGGCAGAACCAAGCCGAAACAGGTTTTTTAGAGAGTTTCAATCGCTCTTCGCCATAGCTCCAGAGGGCGTAATCAATCATCGATGATTGGATGATCGCAGGGGCTAGTGTCGAAACAGGAAAATCGCCTGAACTAATATCAATGCCGCCCAGGTCAAGGTCGTGTACAAAATGGGGACGATAGATTGGTTGGACCAAAACCTCTTCCGCGATTAGATCTTCAATATTCGCGCAATCGATAATCGCATCAAAGGCAAGATTAAGTTGATCGCGTTGATCCCCCGTACGACGCTCAGGAGAAGCCGTCAGTCCAATGAACTGCGCGGTCTTTTTGCCGTTAGCTTTGAAGTCGTCAACAATCCATTTATAGCCTTTGCCATTCGGCGACACTCGGTGCGCTTCATCAACGATGATGAGGTCAGCTTTTAGAATAGCATCAGCTAGCACCTCCTTTGCCCGCATATGGGTTGAAAGCAAAACGTCATATCCTGAAAAGGCCGGGCCGGTCTCAGAAGGTGTTAGTTTGTGAATATTATGTTTTTTGCCAAGAGCCTGTTCGAGTTGTTCTAGTAGCACGAGCCGGTGACATAACACGACAATTTTCTTATCTTGATAGAACCGTTCGATAATCTCGCTCGCCAGCACGGTCTTACCAGCACCCGTTGGTGCTTTTAAGATAAATCGATGATGTTGTTTTATAATCATCGGGAAATTGTCGATGATTTTTTGTTGCCAATTTCGAAGTTGCATCAAATGCCTATAGATATAGTTAGTTTATTGATGTCCGCTCGACTATTGATTGCGGACATTTAAAACCTTAC
>CAJXJM010000489.1 GCA_913054205.1 uncultured Rhodospirillaceae bacterium | reverse complement strand
CATCACCGTAGTTTCCAAAACATTCGCTTTGTCAATCGAGCAAACGCGCTTGTCACGCTTGGCAGCGAGTTCCATAGCGACGCGGGCAATGCGATGAATTTCGGGCGTTGTGTAAGTCAGCGTATTGACGCCCTTACGAATTCCGTTGCCAAGATCCTCAATACCGCGAGGCTCACCGAAATAGATGCCGCCGGTCAATTCCCGGACGATCATAATGTCGAGCCCCTTAACAACGTCGAGCTTCAAAGTCGACGCATCAGCCAAGGCATCAAATACCAACGCCGGGCGCAAATTGGCGAACAATCCCAATTCTTTGCGAATGCCCAAAAGGCCGCGTTCTGGCTGCACTTCAAAAGGTAGCGTTTCCCATTTTGGGCCACCGGCCGCACCCATAAGAACGGCATCAGCAGCGCGCGCCGCTACCAAAGTTTCTTCTGGCAACGGTCCACCGGTCTCATCAATGGCCGCGCCACCGATCAAGCCTTCAGAAATATCGAAAGTGACAGAGCGATTTTCAGCCATCCAGTCAATAATTTTGCGAACTTCGTCCACAATTTCAGGGCCAATGCCGTCACCCGGCAACAATAGTAATTTTTTATTTTCAGACACTTAATTTCTCTCTTTTAACGTATAAAATCTTACCAGGGTTGAGCGGCATTTTGACGTCCCTCAAAATCATCAATTTTGTCATTCTTCTTCATCGTCAGTTCGATGTCATCAAGGCCGTTCAACAAACAATGCTTTTTGAACTGATCAACTTCGAACTTAATGGTACCGCCGTCCGGACCTTTGATCTCCTGCGCTTCCAGATCAATCGATACCGTTGCATTGGCACCGCGCTTCGCATCTTCCATCAGTTTATCAACATCTTCCTGAGGCAATTTAATCAACAGAATGCCATTTTTAAAACTGTTGTTGTGAAAGATGTCTGCAAAGCTCGGCGCGATGACACATTTGATGCCAAAATCAAACAACGCCCAGGGGGCATGCTCACGCGACGATCCGCAGCCAAAGTTTTCACCAGTGACCAGAATTTCTGCATCCTTATAAGCCGGCTTGTTGAACACAAAATCTTCACGCTCGCTACCATCTTCATTAAACCGCAGCGTCGAGAATAAATCCGCGCCAAGGCCGGTCCGCTTGATCGTTTTCAAAAACCGCGCCGGAATGATCATGTCGGTGTCAACATTGATCAACGGCAGAGGAGCTGCAACAGATGTCAGCTTATCAAATTTATCCATAATGCCTTGTCCTCTTTCTTAATCTAAATCGCGAACGTCGGTCAGATGACCGGCAATCGCAGCAGCGGCAGCCATAGCCGGGTTCACTAAATGAGTGCGACCACCGGGGCCCTGACGACCTTCAAAGTTGCGGTTCGAAGTTGACGCCGCACGCTCACCCGGTGCCAATTTATCAGCGTTCATCGCCAAGCACATCGAGCAACCGGCTTCCCGCCATTCAAAACCAGCTTCAATGAAAATTTTATCCAAACCTTCTTTTTCAGCGAGTTCTTTGATTAGACCTGAGCCCGGCACGACCAATGCACGGACGCCGTCGGCGACTTTGCGGCCTTCAGCTACCGCAGCAGCAGCACGCAGGTCTTCGATACGGCTATTGGTGCAGGATCCAATGAAAGTCGTATTGATTTTGATGTCTTTCATCGGTGTACCCGCTTCAAGACCCATATATTCAAGCGACCGCTCCATTTTGTTGCGACGATTTACATCTGGCTCATCAGCTGGATTAGGCACCTGGCCATCAATCGACGTCACATCTTCAGGGCTGGTCCCCCAAGTTACTTGAGGCTTAATTTCGGACGCTTCCATGACGACTTCTTCATCAAACACTGCGCCATCATCGGTTTTCAGCGTCTTCCAATACTCAACAGCCATTTCCCAAGCGCCTGCTTTTGGCGACTTTGGACGGCCCTTCAAATATTCGAAGGTCTTTTCATCTGGTGCAAACAAACCAACCCGGGCGCCTGCTTCGATGGTCATATTGCAGACCGTCATGCGGCCTTCCATCGTTAATGAATTAAAAGCGTCGCCGGCAAACTCAATTGCCGCACCGGTGCCACCGGCTGTGCCGATTTTACCAATGACTGCAAGGATCAAATCTTTTGCCGTTATACCAAGCGGTAGATCACCATTGACCGTCACTCGCATATTACGGCATTTCCTCAGCAGCAAGGTTTGAGTTGCCAGACAATGCTCGACCTCAGAGGTGCCAATACCAAATGAC
>CAJXJM010000488.1 GCA_913054205.1 uncultured Rhodospirillaceae bacterium | reverse complement strand
AAGAATTGAAAAATAGGATTCTGGCAGCATGATCAGACACCGGAGTACACCTTAAACAGGCCGCCAAACTGTCCAACAAAGCGGGACCACCTCACAAATTGTCTCGCCGTTCTTGTGAATAAAACGCTTCTCATATGTGATGCCGCTGCTTTGCGATGCGTGCATGTCATCGGTATTCGATTGGATGCGAGCAATTTCTTCCGGATGGCTAACGTCTTGCCAGCGCATTCCCTGCAGCTCTTCCGCGCTGAAACCAAGCATGCGCTGGTAGGCGGCATTGGTGGCTACATAGTGGCCCGTCGTGTTGGTGATGGTGACGACGATGATGGCGTTCTCAAATAGAGATTTGAATTGCGCCTCGCTTTGACGCAGCCGTTCGGCAGATGTCTTTTGCCCGGTAATGTTCTGAAACATGGCCATTCCGTAGAGCGGCTCACCCTGTTCATTGTTGATCAATGCGCCGGTCATTTGAACCCAGACAATATCTCCCGTCTTGCTCAGAAAACGCTTCTCGATCTGATATGACGGCATTTCGCCGGCAAAAAGCCTTGCGGCAAATTCGGAATCCAAATCGATGTCGTCGGGAAAGGTGATTTCCTTAAAATTGCGGCCGACCAATTCCGATTCATCGTAGCCAAGCATGCGGCAGAGTTCTTGGTTTACCGAGAGGAAGCGTGAATCCAGTCCAACAATACTGACGCCAAGCGACCCCCCAGAATAAATGCGCTTGAAACGTTCCTCGCTCTCGTGCAGTTCACTTTCTTTGGCTTTCCGTTCACTAATATCACTATCCGAACCGACCATGCGGAACGGCTTGCCATCTGAATTTCGCAGCGCCCGGCCGACAGAGCGTATCCATAAATAATCGCCGCTTGGCTGGCGGCTGCGGTATTCCACGTCATAAGGCGTATCATTTTCCAGATGATCGAACAGACAACGCATGGTCCGATCCCGGTCCTCGGGATGGAGACGCGACGTCCAAAAATTGTCGGGATCATCGATCCGGAAATTTTGGCTAGTTTCGTTTTTGTCACGGTGAAAAAGAGATTGGTTGCCGGGCGAGTCCCACAACGTATTTTGTTCTAAATCCCAATCCCATATGGCGGAATTCGTGGCCCACAAGGCAAGCTTAAATCGCTCCGCCTCTTTATCCCGAATTTCGCTCTCGTTGCCGACCTTATTCAACGATTCAAGACCTCAAGGGCTTCAATGACCTATACCAATTATGGGTATGCGAAGGACTCTGGTGGGGAAATTCATTATCCCCCAAGTAAATAATTTAAATTATACAGCTAAATTAATATAGATAGATTAACCAGTATTTGCCATAAAATTTACGGGCCGTTGCGGATGTTATCGCAACTAAATCACTTTTTTGTACAACTTTAAACGATGTATAGTAGATATGTATATTTGTTCGTCACAAGATAATAGGCGGAGATAAAACGAATCCCTATGGTTTAAATCATTAATTATTAGATGAAATTTTAGCGTTGTATTAGGCTGGGTATAGAAATTACCTATTTGAGTGGAGAAAATTACGGACTGAATACACGCTGCTGGCACTCTAACACTCACACAGAGCTACGCCACTTAAACCATCAACTGGTGGCATACAAAAATGACAAGCGGCGAATTTTAAATGGCCGAGACCTTGGCGGCACGCCCGCCGTCCCGCAAGTCACATATTTCTTGCAATGCTTCGCACGCTGCCTGACCGATCGCCTCGATTTCGCCCATGAGGCGATAGGCATCTTCCTCACGTTCTTCGCGGCAGGCAATGTCGAGTTTTTCAGCCAGATGATGAAGCCGCATTGGACCGAAACCTCCGGCTGTGCCTTTCAAATTGTGCGCTGCTCGCTTTACCGCGGCAAAGTCGGCACCTTCTTCAGTTCAGCCAATTGCGTCAGGCTGGAGCGAATACCTTCAACAGCGTCTTCAATCAAATTTGCCATTTTCTCCATCCCGACGCTGTCTGACAAATTCTTGAGAACTTCTTCATCGAGCACCGGTATTTCATTGATTTGGGCTTGCCGCTCTGATACCAGCTTTCGGTCCTCCCTACTTGGTTCCATTTTCGCGCTGCATCTGGCGATTGCCGCCATCAACTCATGCGGGTCGATCGGTTTTGCGACATAGTCGGTCATTCCCGCCGCGAGATATTTTTCGCGGTCTCCCTTCATCGCGTTGGCGGTCAACGCAATGATCGGCAGAGCGCCGCTACCGCCCGGCAAATCGCGGATTTTTCG
>CAJXJM010000487.1 GCA_913054205.1 uncultured Rhodospirillaceae bacterium | reverse complement strand
GCGATTGAAAAATACCTTGGCATCATGTGCACACCGATATTTTGCACCCGTATTGCGTCGCGCCTCACCCGGACCTATACAGATAAACATGGCCTCAAAGATTTGTGCAGCGAATTGCTCGGTGTCGAAATTTCCAAGCAACAGCAGCAATCTGACTGGGCGGCAGAGGCGTTATCACAGGAACAACAAGATTATGCCGCAGCAGATGTGTTATATCTTCATCAGCTAATGGAGATTTTGACGGCTCGATTGATGCGGGAAAATCGCACCGAAATGGCCGAGGCGTGTTTTGAGTTTTTACCCAATCGCGCACGCCTTGACCTTGAAGGCTGGGGTGACATTGATATATTTGCCCATTCGACGTGAAACCAAAAAGTTTCAACAAATTTGAGATTTAATGAAATTTTAGCCAAACCTATGTTTTAAATGGGTGTTTTCTGGTATTTTGGCGTATCAATTAACATTCCGCTGATTGAATTGAGTTCGGCATGAGCAAAAAAAGTACAGCCCGTAAAAATATCTCCGACAGCGACCTATTCGCCAGCGATATTGAACGTGCCCGCCACGTATTGGACCTTGAAGTCGCAGGCTTAAAAACACTTTCTGATGCATTAAACGAATCTCTACTTTTTGCCGTAAATATTTTACAAGATACCAAAGGCCGCGTAATCGTGACCGGCATGGGAAAAAGTGGTCATGTCGCCAACAAAATTGCAGCCACGTTGGCCTCAACCGGCAAACCAGCCTTTTTTATTCATCCAGGTGAAGCCAGTCATGGCGATCTCGGCATGATCAACAATGATGATGCCGTTATTGCCCTCTCAAATTCAGGTGAAACGCCTGAACTTTCGGACATCATTGCCTATACAAGACGGTTTAAAATACCACTGATCGGCATGACCAGTGTCGCCGGCAGTACGATGGCAAAGGAGGCCGACGTGGCCTTGATACTGCCGCCGGCGGAAGAAGCTTGTGCAATTGGACTGGCGCCAACAACATCGACCACAATGATGATGGCCTATGGCGATGTCTTGGCGGTCGTTCTTATGGAACGTCATGGCTTCACCGCAGAGGATTTCAAACTCCGTCACCCCGGCGGACGGTTGGGCCAGCGCTTGCTGAAAGTTTCAGACATCATGCATTCCGGGTCATCGCTGCCGCTTGCCAAACATACCGATCTGATGACTGAAGTATTGCCGGAAATGACCGCAAAAAGCCTCGGCTGCATCGGCATTATTGATGATAAAGGCGATATGGCCGGTATCATTACCGATGGCGATTTAAGACGTCATATGGCCGACGGCATTTTAAACTTATCAGCGGCGGAAGTGATGACCAAAGGCGCCAAAACAATTCGCCCTGGTGCATTGGCAAGCGAAGCCGTACAAATTATGAACGACGCTCAGATCACCAGCCTATTTGTTGAAGAAGATGGTAAAATTGTTGGCTTGCTACACATACATGATTGTCTGCGTGCCGGCGTCGCCTAACGCGGCAGCCAATATATTACTTGGGACTTGAAAATGGAGATGGCGGGAACACGGCCTTTGTCATCAAAGACATCACATAACCGCGATTCGTTGATAAATCGCACGGTCGGTCGCGCCGGCAATGTGCGTATCAAAAAACCTGTCGGATACAGCCGCTACGTCTCTTTCATGAAATTCATGTTGCCGGCAATTGCCCTCGTTCTTGTCGCTTTAATTTTTCTTTGGCCGCAAATTAAAGTCGTGGACAGTCGCTTTTCCATCAGTTTTAAAAACATCCGGGCGACAGATGCTGAAGACCCCAGTATGATCAATGCGCGTTTTGTCGGCACAGATGACAAAAACCGACCTTTCTCGATCACCGCCGATTTGGCAAAAAATGTAGTCCTGAATAGCTCGTCAGTGGAACTCGAAATGCCAAAAGCTGATATTGGGATCAAGGATGGAACCTGGCTGGTGGTGACATCCAATACTGGCCTTTATGACCAAAAGGCTAAAATTTTGAAGCTCAACGGTGCTGTCAATTTGTTTCACGACACTGGGTATGAGTTCAATACGGAAAAAGCCTATATTGATCTTGGCAAAGGCATCGCCACCAGCAATGTTAAAATCACCGGACAAGGGCCATTTGGCACTTTAACCGCCGAAGGTTTTCGGATCGAAAATAAAGGCAACCATTTTTTCTTTACCGGAAAAGCAAAACTGATCATTCAACCGAACGCGAGAAAAAAATGACCTCAAATGCCTCAGCGATCAAGAATATA
>CAJXJM010000486.1 GCA_913054205.1 uncultured Rhodospirillaceae bacterium | reverse complement strand
GGATGAAGAATGCGCAAGGTTTGCGTGTTGATAAAAACGGTGAGCCATTACCCGGTATTAAACTCGGCATGGATTTTGAGCCCAATGATACGTCCTGGCATGGACGTTGGCGCTTGGCGGCAAATAAATCTAACGATTATAAAATTGATCGGGAGGCCCAGCGAACCAGCTCCTTCACCGGTATCACCGGCATTCATTTGCAGGATCAGGCGATCACCGAAAGCATGGGGGCGATTACGGATCATGATTTCGAACATCTTGCGCCGAGTGACCGAATGATCACGCAGACACGCAAAGCCCTGATCAATGCGGCGAAAGCCTTGGATAAAGAGGGCGCTGCACCGCCTGGGTCCGACGATACTGATATATTCTTGCAGGCTCGGTCCGGAGATTTCCTGGCAAATCGCGAGGTCGACTGGCGAGATGCTTATGATGCACAAATGCGGCTTTCGAGCGATCCAACCGGCCGCCTCAATGCCGCTGAGTAAATTATTTTAAATTAGTATAATTCTAACTATTGACTTAAATTTGTAACAGTCCTAACGTTAGGATAATTAAAAGAAAACATAATCTTTGTTAAATTAGGGATAGCAGGGTGACTCAAGTTCAAGCGCGAAAGCGTCAAAATCATAATCCACCAATTGCTCATTTGCGCCAATCTGTAACCAATGCAGACGCGCTGGTTGCCCAAATTCGTGATGGCATACTTGATGGCGAAATTAGGCCGGGTGATTTTTTAGGCTCTGAGCGTGATATTTCCGAAAATTTTAATGTCAGCCGTAACACTGCGCGAGAGGCATTGCGGTCGTTGGCAGCTTTGGGTGCAGTTGAAATAAAGGTCGGTGTCAAAGGCGGCGCTACGATTGCTCAAGGTGATGTTGTCGCGATAGGTGAGGCTTTGGCAATTCAGCATTGCTTGGCGGAAGTTCCTGAAGATGAAGTGCTGGAAATTCAGTCAGTCCTTGAAGGACTGGCGGCAGAGCGGGCAGCGGAGCACGCAACTCCCCAAGATATTGAACGGCTTGAAGAGTTACTTGAGGAAGCAAAAAGGCTGGTGGATGATCCGGGTGCTTTCACTAACTCCAGCCGGGAATTTCACTCGGCGATTGCCGATGCCGCGCACAGTCAAGCGTTGAGCATGCAGCTTCATAGTTTGCGCTACGTTATTTGGCCGCCTCACAACACAATGCCTTATCCTAAAGTCGCTGGAAATGTGCTGAAGTCTCATCGTGCGTTATTGGATATTATCAAAGAACAAAACGCTGCCGGGGCGCATGAGTTTATGCGTGATCACATAGAACACATTCGAAATACGCATCGTAAAATTAGAGAAAATGGGCGTTTGGAAAATGCTATCTGCTGCTGAATATATCAGCCAATAAAAATAACGAGTTTAAAATTTAACCGTAACTTTTCCTATACAGGGAGGAAAACATGACTAAAGCTAAGTTAACTAAATTAGCGTTAACGGCATTGGCGACGGGATTGATTGCAAGCCCGGCAATGGCGCAAAAATCAAAAGATACGCTCCGCATCGGATACTACGATCCGATTTCCATTGTTGATGCGACCCATGACCCAAAACCGGAAACAGGTTTCCTGTCCCGCGCGGTTTATGACAATTTGCTGGCGTATGATCGGAAGAATGACAAGTTCCGACCCTCTCTCGCAAAGTCCTGGAAACGGATTGATGCGAAGACGCTCGAATTTAAACTTCGGGAAGACGTAAAGTTCCACGATGGCTCTGAGTTCGATGCTGACGATGTGGTCTATACGATAAATTGGTTTGCCAATCCAAAGGTTAGGTTCCGCATTAAATCCCGCTATCTGTGGATTAAAAATGCAGAAAAAATCGACAAATATACAGTTCGCATCCACTCCAAACGACCCGCCGCTGTTGCTTTGGCGCGGTTTGCCATTTCAACGCCGATTTATCCGTCAGATGTTCACGGCGCTTTAAAAGTCAAAAGCACCTTTGGTAAAAAAGGCATCGGTACCGGCCCGTATATGGTTGAGTCCGTCGATCCTAACAAAGGCGTTGTTCTCGTGAAAAATCCGAACTTCAAACATGGCGGTCCTTGGCGGCCGGCGGCCAGGATTGGTCGTATTCATGTGCTGCCGATGCCGGATGTACAAACTCAGACAGCTCAGTTGCTGACCGGTGGTCTTGATGTCATGTACCGGGTGCCGAAAGATCAGCTGGAAGCGCTTAGAAGCAACCCGGCACTGACGGTGACCACGCAAAAAGGACAATT
>CAJXJM010000485.1 GCA_913054205.1 uncultured Rhodospirillaceae bacterium | reverse complement strand
CGCGACGGCTGTCATTTCCGTATTGGCTGCCGTGATCTTGGGCGGATTGGATTTCAGCTCTGCTGATGTATTCCAGCTTAAAGACGTTCGGCTCTAGTCTAGTTGGTCATCCGACGGACGACATCATCCAAACAGTCAGGTGCCCGGTAGGTCGGGCTCAGCTGTTTTATCACTGGTTTTGACAGGTTTTTTAATGGCTGGTTTTTCCGTGTCAGCCAGCGCTTTTTCGGCGCTTATAGATAGCAGTGACAGGCTAAATAAAGCGGTAAAGACCAAAACACTTAGTTTCAACTTAACCGGAACATTCCCTTTATTTGAAATCAACACTGATCCTAGTCGTTGAACCCCTCACGAACAAATCAAGTTCTGGTGACGATCCTTCGGCAAGTGGCTGCAAATAAGGCGTATACCACGTGTGTTAGCCGGGCGTTCAAGTCTCACTTCTGCACCCGATTTCCCCCCGCACACCTCGCTTTCCACTCGCCTACAAATAATCCTTCATTAGGCGCTGGTAGTCTGGATCGCGGGTGAGTTGTTTCATCAGCTCGCCGGGGGCGGTGTTTTTAATCTCAGAAGGTGGCACACCGTCGCGGAGCGCTTTGAGCGTCGCGTAGGTCGCCTGCACGGCGGCAGAGAACGGCTGATGGCTCTGTAAACAGATGCGGGCACCTTTGCTGGCGAGATATTCCAAATCAACACCCTCTTTGCTGTCAGGCCCGACGAAGCCGGATTGCGGCGCGATAAACAAAGGAATTGAAACCGCCTCGTTGAGCAGCTCGATTTGTTCCTTGCTGCCAACGCCAGCAAAAAACAGCGCATCGACGCCCGCCGCTTCATAGGCTTTGGCCCGCGCAATCGCATCTTCATTGTTGGTGACACGAAACGCAGAGGACCGCGCCGCGATGACGAGGCTGGGGTCTTGGCGGCCTTCGAGGGCGGCCTTCATTTTTCCAACGCCTTCGTCGATCGAGATCAATCGGGGAGCGCCGACGGTTCCATGCGGTTGTGGCAGATCGGTATCTTCTATGGTCAGCGCGGCAACGCCGGCGGACTCTAATTCCTCCACCGTGCGCTTCACATTGAGCGCATTGCCGTAGCCGTGATCGGCATCAACAAGCAGTGCAAGATTGCCCGCCCGGCAAATCCGATAGGCTTGTTCGGCAAATTCCGACAGCGTGAGGACGATAAGATCAGGTGCCCCCAATACGGTCATTGAGGCAATGGAGCCGGCAAACATGCCAACCTCAAAACCTAAATCCTCAGCGATGCGGGCTGAGATCGGGTCAAACACCGAGCCTGGATGAACGCATTTTTCGCTTTGGGTGAGGGCGCGAAACCGTTCGCGTCTTTCTGTCCAATTCATAATTAGGGTTCTCCTGATTTAGCGAGGATGAGGGGGCAAGCCAAAACCGGGTCCCCTGCCTGGAGGGTGTCCCCCCGGAGGCGGACCAAATCCCGGTCCCATGCCTGGAGGATGGCCGCCTGGCGGAGGGCCCGGAGGACGCCCGCCGCCCGGACCGCCGCCCATCCGCAGCTCGAAACTGCTATCAGGCGTGCCATTAAAGCAGCGCGGGATGACCGGCCATTTTTCGGTTAAAAAATACGCATAAGTGCCGTTCGAAAATTCGGGCGTCGTGACATCGGCGCCATTGCACTGATCTAGATCACCGGCGCCTTTGGAAAATTCGTAATCCGGGATGAAGGTGCCGTCATAGGTACCTTCAGGAGCGGTAAAGCCGCCGGGTCGATTGCCGGATTTTACACGGTAGCTCGATTTAAGCAGCTTGATACTGCCGCCCTTGCCATTTGCATAGCCATACAGCGCATAGATTGGAAATCCATCAGCCGCCCAGCCGATCAAAGGCGAATGCGCGGATTTAGAAAGCTTGAGACGTTTCAACAATCCCCACGGCAGGCCATGATAGTGATAGGCGCCACTTGGCTGAACATGAGCGAAGTTTTGATCGACTCCCAATGGCACTGCGCCAGAGAGCGCTTCATAGCGCCAATCCGAGCCACGCCAGCCTTTGTACCATTCGGCTGCTGAAGGATCGAACGGCACGCCATTCACGGCAACGCCAAAATTCCGTAATCCCACATCGATCGCGCGGCCGCGAAGTTGAGGTTTGGCCGGCATTTCAAATTCGTAATCCTGCGCGGATATTGTATGCGGGTTACCGCGATTGGGAAAAGCACCGACCTGGTGCTGCGGAACGCCATTGGATTTAATAACGCGGTCATTGCCGTCAATTTTGATACTGAC
>CAJXJM010000484.1 GCA_913054205.1 uncultured Rhodospirillaceae bacterium | reverse complement strand
TCAAGTTGCCCGGTTGCCGGATCGTGGCAATAGCCTTTCTCGGTAATTGTCATATAAACGATCTTAGTCGTTTCGTCGCCAATGAGGGCCGGGCAAATTCCAGGACCATCGCCGGTAAAAATGACGTCCCGCACCGTGCCGATGATCTCCAGTTCTTCGTTCTCATTTTCTCTGGACGAGAGTGCATAAAGATAATCCTGATCCGCGAGCGTGTCACGGATTGCCGGGCTCCGAAAACTCACACCGCGAATGCCCCAGGCTGCGTTTGCCGGGTCATTGTTGATGGCACGCTGGGTATGAAAGGCCATATGCGCCCGATGGAAAGCGCCGATGCCGAGATGCATAATGCCGGGCAATAGTGTGCTTGGATTGAAGTCAGGTCGGCGAATTTCGGATCCAAGGCCCGCCAAATTGGCTGCATTTAATCGTTTAATTTCAGTCATTTTACTCGCGGTATGATAGGTTGATTTATTTTCGGGTCCATTATGGACGTTATTTTCAATTAATCCATAAATAATAATGTATATTATCCATTAATTTGGTATGATAGGTAGATGAACGATACTCAAACACAGTCAAGCAACCGCAGTCTTTATCATGACGTGGTGGATGGTATTCAGGCTATGATACAGCGCGGCGAGCTTGAGCCCGGCGATTTGTTGATGTCTGAACGCGATCTTTCGGATCATTTTGGTGTCGGCCGCCCCTCTGTGCGCCAGGCCTTATTTGTGCTGGACCGTATGAAGCTGATTGAAATTCGCAATGGCGGGCGTGCTCAAGTGCGTATGCCAACGGCAGAAGGTTTGTTTGAGGAACTCGCTAAACCGATCCGTTATATGATGAACCAACCGGAATGGGTGGCTCAGTTTGAGGGGGTTCGGTTTTTCATGGAAACCGGATTGGCGCGCCATGCTGCTGAATTCGCAACGCCTGAACAAATTGAACAGCTTTCTAAAGTTCTAACTCGGAACGGTGCGGCTATTGGTCAGCCAAAAGAATTCCAAGATAGCGATCTTGCGTTTCACATTTGCATCTCAGAAATGTCCGGCAATCCGGTTTTGCTTAATATGTATACTGCGTCCCGCGATTGGATGACCCGGGAAGGGCTCTATCTCAATATAGATGAGGTGCATGACCGCAAAGCCCACATCGCCCACACCAAAGTTTTTGCAGCCATTGCCGATAACGATCCAGACCGCGCCGAGGCTGCTATGCGAACTCATTTAAAAGAAGCACGAGATCCCTGGGCGCTGGCACCTGGAGAAACACACAATAACAACAAGATAGAATCTGAGGAAAACTAGAATGAATATTAAAGGAAAAACGGCATTGGTCACCGGCGTTGCAGGCGCAATCGGCGGCGCAATCTGCCGGTTTTTGGCGGAGGATGGCTTGCGCTTGATCTTGGTCGATGTCGATCAAGACGGCATCCAAAAGATAGCAGATGAGCTGGATGTGGAAACCTATGTATTGGCGTTGGATGTATCAAACTATGAAGCCGTCGCGGCAGGTTGCAACAAGGCTTTTGCCGAATTCGGGCAGGCAGATGTGCTGGTCAATGTCGCGGGTATATTATCTAATAACAAATTGTTGCAAACCGATGCTGCAGAATGGAAGCGCATCCACGAAGTAAATCTTGATGGGCCATTTTATCTCAGTCAAATGACCGTGCCGCATATGAAAGAGCAGGGTTGGGGGCGCATTGTTAATATTTGCTCCTATGCCTGGAAATCTGGCGGCATGACCTCGGGAACGGCGTATTCATCGTCAAAAGCCGGCATGGTTGGATTGACGTTTACGGTTGCTAAGGAAGTCGCCGAGTTCGGCGTAACCGTCAACGGTATTGCACCGGCTTATGTGATGTCGCCGATGGTGACGGAACAATTGTCAGAAGAACAACGCCAAGAACGTATGGCGGCTATCCCAGTCCGGCGTTTTTCTGAGCCCGATGAGGTCGCCCATGCTGTACGCTTTTTGGTCTCACCGTTGTCCGCATTTATCACTGGCGAGATTATCGATATGAATGGTGGGTTCCAATTTGACTAATCTATCGACATCGAAGCCCTACCTCAGTCTGCATCCCGATGATGATGTGGTGATCGCGCTTGCTGACTTGGACGTGGGATTGGTTGTGGAGGAGGTAAGCCTTCAGGCGGCTGTTCCAAATGGACATAAACTAGCGGTGCGGCCTGTTGCCAAGGGTGCGCCGGTGCGAAAATTCGGCCAGGTCATTGGATTTGCAACGATGGACATTGCGCCCGGTGA
>CAJXJM010000483.1 GCA_913054205.1 uncultured Rhodospirillaceae bacterium | reverse complement strand
AGGCCGTTTAAATCCACTATGAATAAAGGCGCACTCATCACTATAGCTTTCCTGCTTTTGGTCGGGAGTGTATCCATTGATCTGTTATGGACGGGCAACAATTATGAATGTGAGATTTGTATAAAATACAAAGATCAGATCGTTTGTCAGAAAGTAACAGGAATGGAAAAAGACGACACCATCATGACGGGCATCAGCACCGCCTGCGGCGCAGTAGCAAACGGCATGACCGAATCCATAGAATGCCAAGCGCAACCCCTAGAAAAAATGGTCTGCAAAGACATCTAGCCCACTAATTCCGGGGAAGATCAGGGACTGACTTATCACTCAAACTAAGTTGAATGCGGTGGCCCGACAGTTAAATTAGCGGCCACGTAAAGCATTAGAATTTGAGACACCAGCTCAACAATTTAACGCATGTGTTGCATCGACCCGTTGAAATGGCTGCCAATAGCGGATATTAACCCCGCATAAAGCGCGCGAGATAATACTGCGTCTGGAAACCCCCGTAGTTTGATATAGGGCTAGTGTAAATCTAAAAATTTTTTTATTTTCCTCAAAAATTTTTAATTTTCGACAATTTCTAAAAAATTGATTAGATGCCAGAACTCATTCTGATTTTATAACTCATTGACTATAAAAGTTTAGGCTGTTATTTTTCCGGTTTGATATTTTTGGTATCAATAATGCTTTACAAATAAAGAGAAAAGCAAACGGAATGGAAAAATGAAAGATATATCGAATTCAAACGATTTGATTAGAATGTCAATAATTTAGAAAACACCCTGAAATGGAGAAAATACCATGCCAAGTACAGCTGTTCGTGAGTTAAATGAAAATCATTCAACTTTCAGTCTTTTTAAGGTGTTTAGAAATAGAAAGAAGGATAGTGAACACTAGGAAGAAAAAGCAAAATTTATAGAAGCCCAGGCTAAATTTGATGCCATAAGCAAATCGCAAGGAGTGATTGAGTTCAACATGGATGGCACCGTCATCACCGCCAATGAAAACTTCCTGAACGTTTTGGGATATACATTGGATGAGGCCGTCGGCACGCATCATAGAGCATTTGTTGAAGAATCTTATGCCAAAAGCACTGAGTACCGGCAGTTCTGGGAGAAACTGAACCGCGGCGAATTTGATTCCGGAGAATACAAAAGGATCGGCAAGGGCGGTAAGGAAGTATGGATCCAGGCTTCCTACAACTCTATTTTTGATTTGAACGGGAAACCTTTCAAAGTGGTTAAATTTGCCACAGATATTTCTGGAAAAAAGAAGATGGAGCAAAACATAAAATCGGTGTTGGACGATGTGGAGAAAAATGCCGGAACATTGGCGGCCTCTTCCAGCCAATTATCGAGCTTGAGTCAGAATATGACCAAAGACGCCGAAGAAACCTCCGACCAGGCCAGTGTAGTCGCAGCGGCATCGGAACAGGTGACCGCAAATATGAATACGGTCGCCACCGGTACCGAGGAGATGAGTGCCAGCATCGGGGAAATTGCAGCAAACGCAAACGAAGCGGCCAAAGTCGCCAGCAACGCGTTGGCTTTGGCTGAAAGCGCCAATGCCACAGTGACCCAGCTGGGAGAAAGCTCCTCAGAGATAGGACAGGTCATTAAGGTCATCACTTCCATCGCCGAGCAAACCAACCTTTTGGCTTTAAACGCTACGATAGAAGCTGCACGTGCTGGAGAGGCGGGTAAAGGGTTTGCCGTGGTCGCCAACGAGGTAAAGGAACTGGCTAACCAGACCGCCAAGGCGACTGAAGACATCAGTCAAAAAATCCAGGCGATTCAGAAGGACACTTCGGATGCCATGTCCGCTATTAATGAGATTACCGAAGTCATCGAAAAGGTCAACAACATCTCAGGCACCATCGCCAGCTCTGTCGAGGAGCAAACGGCGGCGACGAATGAGATGACCCGTAACGTGGCCGAAGCGGCCAAGGGCGTACAGGAGATTACCTCTAACATAAGCGGTGTCGCCAAGGCAGCCAAAAACACTTCAAAGGGAGCTGCCGAGTCCCTTGAATCTTCCAGCGTTCTGAAAAAACTGGCGGATGCACTGCAGGAGATCGTTGCCCGAGGGAAAACGGAGTGATCAGGCTTTACCTGTCTTAGAGAAAAAGCTGAAACCAGGATCGGCAGAGAGCATCTTCAATACCATCTTGGTTTCAGCCACGGAAAGGGTCGTTACAAATAGCCAATATGCAAAGAATAGAAGAATTTCAGCTGTATAGGGAAATATTTATAATGAAAAGAGTTAGCAAAA
>CAJXJM010000482.1 GCA_913054205.1 uncultured Rhodospirillaceae bacterium | reverse complement strand
TCGCGCCGTCGGATCGGATTTGGGCTGGCGGATTGCGTTTGTCGTTGGCCTAATTCTGGGGCCAGTTCTGTTAAAGATTACAACCGGCGCCTCTAACGGTGTCGCGCCAGCGGCAACAACCGGCATTCTTGTCGTTGGAGGATTGCTTGTCGGAATCGGCACCTCTATCGGGTCGGGTTGTACCAGCGGTCACGGGGTATGCGGCATTTCAAGATTGTCCATGCGATCCATCGTCGCGACGGTAACATTTATGCTTTTTGCAGGCGTTACCGTCTTCGTTTCCCGCCATTTGCTGGCAGGAGGATAGCTCACATGAAAAGCATAATCGTAGCTTTGGTGTCTGGCACGTTATTTGGTATTGGTCTTGATATTGGTGGC
Organism: uncultured Rhodospirillaceae bacterium; assembly: GCA_913054205.1. Taxonomy (GTDB): domain Bacteria; phylum Pseudomonadota; class Alphaproteobacteria; order Rhodospirillales; family UBA2165; genus TMED23. The sequence continues at coordinate 1,897 of CAJXJM010000482.1, read as the reverse complement.
ATGACCAACCCAGCAAATATTATCGGTTTCTTGGATGTTGCAGGAAATTGGAACCCGTCACTGATCTTTGTGATGGTGGGGGCGATTGTCGTCACCTTTACCGGCTATCGTTTGGCCTTTAGACAAGGCAAACCGATCTGGGCTGCAAGTTTCCAAATTCCAACCAAAGAAGACTTTGACGGGCGCCTGCTCGGTGGATCTGCGCTATTTGGCATTGGATGGGGACTGGCTGGATATTGCCCAGGCCCCGCATTCTCAGCTCTTACGCTCAACAATTCCGGCATCTTTATTTTCGTAATTGTGATGCTCGTTGGCATGCTGGCTGTGAATATGTGGGACAAAAGAGCCGTTGAAGTAACGGCGTAACCTATTCGATAATAATGATATAGGAGAGGGTATGTGGCGAATTCAGCTAAAAACGTAAAAGTCGTCCAAAAGGGCGCACATTTGGCCGCCGAAATTCAGGGCGTCGATTTAACGCAATCGCTGGATGAGGAGACATTTAACGTCATCGAAGACGCCTTTGTTGAACACGAATTGCTGGTTTTCCAAGATCAGCCAATATCTTCCGAGCAACAAATTGAGTTTGCCAAAAGATTTGGCGAGCTCAGTGTTCACCCTTTTTCGCCCAATAGTGATGAAACTCCGGAATTAATTATATTTGATAATGATGCTGAAAATCCGCCTTTTTCAACCGATGTTTGGCATACCGATGAAACATTTCGCGCCGATCCTCCGATGGCAACAATGCTGCATGGTTTGGTGATACCTGAAGTCGGGGGCGACACGATGTTTGCGAGCATGACATCAGCCTATGAAGGATTGAGCGACCGGATGAAACAATTCATTTCCGGCCTAGAAGCCATCCATGATTTTAAGCCTTTTCGAGCGCTTTTTGGTAGCGATGAGCAAAGCAAAGCTGATCTTCGTTATTACGAAGATCGGTATCCGCCAATCGTGCATCCTGTCATCCGCAAACACCCAATTTCAGGCAAACCTGTTTTGTTCGTAAATCCCCAATTTACTATACAAATCAAAGGGATGGGCGAGGTTGAAAGCCGCAATTTGCTCACTCAATTGTTCGATCAAGCCAAAATTCCGGAGTTCCAATATCGTCATCATTGGGCGGTCGATACTGTTGTTATTTGGGACAATCGATCTACCCAGCACTATGCTGTGCACGATTATTTTCCTCAGCGCCGCAAATTGGATCGCGTTACGATCAAAGGCGACATGGTAATGCCTTTTTCAGATGCAGCAGATGCTTCTTTGGTGCAAAACAACAAAAGTCCACTGCCGGAAAATCTAACGGAAAAACATGGTGGACATGCACCCAAAAGACAGCTCGAAAGAGAGCTGGACGACGCAAAAAATTGAAGAATTTACGGTTATATAAGAACTCCCTAATTATAGTAAAAACGCTAAAAAAACGGTTTCACCGTTGAGATTTTTCTCAATCCATTGTAAATAAAAGGTAATCTTTTCCGGTTTGTTCAGTTTGTTGCCGACTTTCACCAGAGGGGGCATGCGAATCTTCTACAAAATTGGAATAGTATTAAAGCCGGTTTTGGACGGTGAATTAGTATTTAATAAGCCCAATTGAGGAGGTTCTTAAATGCCTAAGGGGACAGTGAAGTGGTTTAATTTGCAAAAGGGATACGGATTTATCGTGCCTGACGATGGCGGCGATGACGCTTTTGTACATATTTCATCAGTGGAGCAATCTGGACTGACCAGTCTGGATGAAGGACAAAAAGTTGATTATGAATTGGCTGAAGGCCGTAATGGGAAAATGGCCGCGCAGAATATATCAATTTCAGAATAATCGAACGATAAAAAATTTCCACGATTGTCGATGGTGATATCCGCCAAAGCGGCAATACCGGCGAAATGATTT
>CAJXJM010000481.1 GCA_913054205.1 uncultured Rhodospirillaceae bacterium | reverse complement strand
CTCTTCCGATCTGTTAGTATAAATAATACCTTAACTGTTTACTCCCACTCAATCGTTCCCGGCGGTTTTGACGTTGTGTCATAGACAACGCGGTTGATGCCGCGGACTTCGTTGATGATGCGGTTGGTGACGCGGCCGAGGAATTCCATCTCAAACGGATAGAAATCAGCCGTCATGCCATCGGTTGAGGTCACGGCGCGCAGCGCACAAACAAAGTCATAAGTGCGGGCATCGCCCATTACACCAACGGTTTGCACAGGAAGCAGAACTGCAAAAGCCTGCCAAATTTCATCATAAAGACCGGCTTTTCGAATTTCATCGAGATAAACCGCATCCGCGCGTTGAAGGATTTCGATTTTCTCTGGCGTGATGCCGCCGGGCAATCTGATCGCGAGACCCGGCCCCGGAAAAGGATGACGGCCAACAAAGGCACCTGGAAGGCCAAGCTCGCGGCCAAGTGCGCGGACTTCGTCTTTAAACAGTTCCCTGAGCGGCTCAACCAACTCCATATTCATGCGTTCCGGCAATCCGCCGACATTATGGTGGGATTTGATCGTCACACTTGGACCGCCCGCAAAAGAGACGCTTTCGATCACATCCGGGTAGAGCGTGCCTTGGGCGAGGAAATCAGCGCCGCCGATGTTATTGGCTTCCTCTTCAAAGACATCGATGAAGGTCGCACCGATTATTTTGCGCTTTTGCTCAGGGTCGCTGACGCCATCTAGTTTACCGAGGAACAGATCACCGGCATCTCGGTGGACCAGCGGAATGTTGTAGTGATCGCGAAACATATTGACGACTTCATCTGCTTCGCCCATGCGCATCATGCCGGTATCAACAAAGACGCAGGTGAGCTGATCGCCAATCGCTTCATGGAGAAGGACCGCGACAACAGACGAATCGACGCCGCCAGAAAGCCCGCAAATTACTTTTCCTTTGCCGACTTGAGCGCGGACTTTGGCAATTTCTTGTTCCTTAAAGGCTGCCATGGTCCAGTCGCCGCTACAGCCGGCGACCCGATGGGTGAAGTTCTCTAAAAGCTGCGCGCCATGGGGTGTGTGCACGACTTCAGGGTGAAATTGCACGGCGTAGAATTTCTTTTCATCATTGGCGATGGCAGCGTAGGGCGCATTTTCCGACGTGCCCACAACGCGAAAGCCATCCGGCAGCGCTTCGACACGATCGCCGTGGCTCATCCAGACCTGTTCTTTGTTGCCGACATCCCAAACGCCGTGGAACAACTCGCAATCATCGGTGACATCAACCATCGCGCGGCCAAATTCTTTTTCTTCCGAGCCTTCAACCTTACCGCCCAACTGCTCGACCATGGTTTGCTGGCCATAACAAATACCAAACACCGGCAGGCCCAAATCGAAGACTTCGTTGGGAACGCGCGGGGTATCGATATCGGTTACCGAGGCCGGACCACCCGACAAAATGATGCCTTTTGGATCAAAATCGAGGATCGTCTGCTTGGTGACTTTATTGAAAGGATGAACCTCCGAATAAACCCCACTTTCCCGCACGCGCCGGGCAATAAGCTGGGTTACTTGGGAGCCAAAATCGATGATCAGGATGCAGTCAGTCATAAGCCGACTTTTACCTGAGTCGCGTCGTTATGGAAAGAGGGGATTTAGGCGCTTACGGTCGTTGATAAAGTTGCTGGATTTGTCTGCGGTGCGGTTGGAGCGTAAGAATTGAGTGAGAACCATTTTGGGAAGTTTCGCACATGCCTGAGCGAACCTTCGAGCATCAAAGTTTCATCCTGCATGGCATCATCCAGGCGGCGGCCCATCCATATTTCGGTGAGTGCGCGGATATGGGCTTTGACATAAAGGTCAATTTCGTGCCCGGGGTCTTTATTGCAGAGATCCGCTTCGCCGTCTTCAAACATCAGCCACCAGCGTTTTTGTCTAGATTTAAAACCATGCAGTTCAAACTCCACCATGATGCGCTTGTCGTCCGGCATAAAACGGCAATCAACACTGCGTCGGATAAGTCGATCATTGCGAAGGCGGTAACGGATACCACGACCAAGGCGATTGAGCTTTCTGGCGGCTTTGGCTATCTGCGCAAGTCACCGCTACAACGTTTTTTCCGCGATAGCTTTGCCAGTCAGTTCCATCCCTTACAGGAAAAGAAGCAACAATCTTTCACCGGACGTCTGGCCATGGGCCTCGAACCTGTTGAAGTGCCGGAATTTGACTGAGTATGATTTTGCACCCCCACCTCGATCCTCCTCCATCAAGGGGGAGGATGAAGATTCTTAACCCAACCTCGGCCTACCACTCTCCAAAGCCGCTTCCAAAT
>CAJXJM010000480.1 GCA_913054205.1 uncultured Rhodospirillaceae bacterium | reverse complement strand
GTAATTTCTCAAAATCCAAAATGTCATTTATGACGATGGTGAGACGATCACAATTGTTTTTGGCGATTTCAGACAATTCGCTCGCCTTTTCTGGCAGTTCTTTGATCTTCGAATTCTTTGTCACCAATGAAGACTCTTAATTATTTAGTTTTAGCTGCATAAAATAGAACTCATATCTAATCATATAGCAACTTTATCTGAAAAATCGTTAATTTTGAATTTGGGGTAAAGACTAAGTGGCCATTTGCGTATTAGGTTGCAAGTTGAGATACTCTTTTTGAGCAGGAATGTCCTGCGATCATGGTGGTTGGGGTGTCGACGTGACCGAAAAAATTTGGGACAAATATATTTCTGAACGGGATCAGGGCGTGTTTGACGCGGCTGGGTTTGGCCAAAATGCAGGCTTTGGTGAACGTCCTGTTTTGATGATCATTGATGTAAGTTACGCCTTTTGTGGCGATAAACGTGAAGCCATCCTCGAATCGATCAAAACCTGGAAATTATCTTGCGGTGAAGCGGCTTGGGATGCGATGCCGGTTTTGGTGAAATTGATTGAGGCTGCGCGCGCAAAAGGCATTCCTGTGCTCTATACGACGGGGTATAGCCGGGATGATAAGTGGGATCGAGGATCTTGGTCGTGGAAAAACCCTCGCGGTGAAAATTTAGATCATAGCGAGCCAGCACCCGCCACAAACCACGATGGCAATGATATTGTCGACGATATTGCGCCTGGTCCTAAGGACGTTGTTGTCTGGAAGCAAAAACCGAGCGCCTTTCATGAAGCGCCAACTTTGAGCTACTTAAATCTGCTTAAAGCAGATTCTGTGATTGTCACCGGTACAACGACATCCGGCTGTGTCCGCGCAACCGCTGTTGATGCGTTTAGCCACAACTACCGGGTCAGCGTTGTTGAAGATGCCTGTTTCGATCGCTCAGAAGTTTCGCATGCGATTTCGCTGTTGGATCTTCATGCAAAATATGCGGACGTGCTCAAAAGCGAGGCGGTGCTCGATTATATCAACGGGTTGCCCGACAATCTGTTCGATCTGCCGAGTGGGGCGGCGGTTTAAAGGTAAATGCTATTTTGAGGCCGAGGCGTTTCCCGCATCAGCGCCATTTAAACCAGGCTCTCCTCGGTCACAATATTTGTTTCATTGTCGAGAATCATAAAGGCATCAAAATAAGATATTTCAGGAACGGTCCCGGTTCTTTCTTCAATCGCTTTTTTCCATTCCGAATCATGCGCCTTTTCCGCAGCTGCGCGCGATTTCCACAGATAAAAACCATAACACCACTTCTTGTCATCGCTCCATAGAAAGTGTTTTCGAACCAGATCTTCTTCAGCCTGCCATTTAGCAATGACGCTACGCGCATCTTCAATCATTTCATCTCGGGTGATGCCGTCTGGTGCCGGATATTTGACGAGTTCGCCAATCATAAAAACCTCTCCTTGTTTTGCGGGGATTGGTTACATCATAATTCAGTAGATTTGAGGAGGCCATTGAATAAATTGGTATGTCGTCTGAAACTCGCATTCACATCTTGTTCATACCAGGTTCACGAAAGTCCATTAAACAGCACCAACAAAAGAAATGAATTTGAGAAAATATAATGACTGAGTTGATGTTTGGGCGCTATTTTGTTTTAGAGGGAAAAGTGGAAAACCTATTTTCCTGGCTAGAACATAATACCGAGTCTGAATGGTCTGTTGAGGCGAAAGGGATTTGCCCCATATCAGACCAGCTTATTTTGGTTTCATTTTTTGCGGTTGAACAGGATTTAATCCGTTTTGAAACCGAATGTCTCAACAGTCAAAATAATCAGAGTTCAATCTATGCCAATAGACGTAACTCTAGGTTTAGTTGGCCCGCGTCCAAAGAACGCCGAGGTAGCAAGGATCGCCTCAGAGTTGAAGTCATCGACACCGGATGCGGTATTCCGCTCGATCAACAGAAAGAGCTATTTAAGCCGTTCAGTCGTCTTGGTCAGGAAAACGGTGAAATTGAGGGCACCGGGATTGGCCTCGTGGTTACCCGCCAGCTCGTCGAGTTGATGAACGGCTCGATTGGCTTTGAGAGTCAAGAAGATCAGGGCAGTACATTTTGGGTAGAACTGCCGATAGCCGGAAGTCAAAATTCAGATGAAGATGACCTTGATGCTGAAAATTCTTCAGATACCTCCATATCGCAACCAGCTGAATAGTTGGGTGACATAATAAAAAACCGGACTGAAGACAGCCCGGCTTTTTGTCATTCAATAAGTTCTGGTTAGCCTTTCATGCCTCCCAAAACAATTTTTACAAATATCTGTGGCT
>CAJXJM010000479.1 GCA_913054205.1 uncultured Rhodospirillaceae bacterium | reverse complement strand
GCACAATTTTCAAAGGCGTCATGCCGTTCTTCGGCGCCGACCTCGTGCGGTTGGCCGTGATCGTATTTTTTCCTGCAACCGTTTTGTTTTTGCCAGACTACATGGATCAAATGCAGGATCAGTTCGATGTATTTTTTGATAGCCTATTTCAGTGACAGTTTACTTTAAAAGAAAAGTAAACTGTCACTGAAATTAATCAATCCATACCGATAATTTGATCGAGTAGTTTCTGTGTATGAATTACGTTTTGTTCTTGGCGACAATAACGATGCCCAGGAAAGCCCTTCGAGTGCATGCCCTGCTGAAAGAGCGGCGTGGTTTTAAAATCCTGCATGAAAGACGGCGGCATACGGTCATCGGGATAATTTTGCCAGTCGGGAATAAATTCATAGTGGATCGGCGGCTCTTCATCTTCGCCATAGCGGAACATAAAATAGATATCCCAGATAATACTGTCCGGGTCATTGCCGTTTGGCCGCGCCCTAAAGAGGCCGTAGCTATTACCCGCAACAGGGCCAAGCATATTGGGAAACAAGCGGTGTTCACAGGGGAAGCCAAACATTTGGGCGTCCTCTAAATGTGACAGATCAATGCCATGCGCAGCACAGGCGTCGCGGCGTAATTTTAGCATAAAGACCGGCCCCATCATATCGAGCGGCAAATCTTCAAGGCTGTCAAAATAGTCGAGCTCGTATTGCGCCACGCGGTTTTGCGTGACCATAACTTCAATGGCTTTACGCGCCCATTCTCGGGGTGTTGGGTAATCCTCATCTTTGAGATCACCCAATTTGACCCCAGGTGGCAATCCCGTGGTGAGTTGCCAATGAGGCTCCCAAAAATTGGTGTGAAGATTAAATTGTTCATAGACCGTCATCGCACCAACTTTGTCGGGTGGTGGGTAACTACCGCCTTTTTTCTCACCGACGCGCCGGCCGCCAGGACCGGTTGATACCGCGCCGACATTATTCAAATCCATCACATGGGTCGCCCAAACATGATAGCCTTCTTGAAACTGATCGATCGCATATTTCCAATTACATGGCAGAACGGTCGTGTAATGACGCTGAATGCGCATCTTGCCGATGTCGTAGGCTTTTAAATTGTCGGGAGCGGGATTTAAGTAATCGAGCAAGGGCTCCGCATTTAAATCCATGTTGATAAACACGAAACCTTCCCAGGTATCGATGAGGGCTTTGCGCAAGCAAACCTCTTCGCGTTTAACCATGCCCTTAGCAAAATCCTTTGCACCGGGCAGATGACACAGCTCACCATCTAAATCATAGGCCCAGCCATGAAAGACGCAGGTGATTTTTCCATCGAACTGCGCTTTGTTGCCATTGAACGTACCGGGTCCACCAAACTCATGATCCCCTTCAACAAGCCGCGTTCCCCGGTGCATGCAGTTATTGTAAAACACATTTAGCTTATCGTTTTTCTCTCGAACGATGAGGAATGACTGGTCGCCAATACGGTATTCGTAAAAGTCGCCAATGTTGGGGATCTCTTCTTCGCGGCAAACCCACTGCCATACACGCGGCCAAAGCAGATCATATTCTTTTTGCAGCCACTCTTTTCCGATGTAGCGTTCCTTTGGAAAGAGGCGATCATAGTCACTCTCCTCAACAACCGCCTTTAAACCTTTGAGACTTCCGGTCCTATAGTCTCTCACTTTTGCATCCATGTTAATCCCTCCTTGTTGGCCCTATTCGTCGGTCAGGCATTTGGCTTTTGATCACCATTGGTCACAAACCGACGTAGCAAATCTTTAAATGTTTCAAATTCTTTTTCACTAAATCCATGGAGATGCTGATTAAGCACATGACAGATGGATGGCGGTATGAGTTTCACAATCTCATGTCCTGCTTTGGTGAGTTCCACTCTGACAATACGCCGATCATCTACGCTGCGGTTTCGTGTTATAAAACCCTTCGCTTCAAGCCGATCTAACATGCGTGTCATCGCACCCGTATCAACCCCAATCGCCCGCGCGCACCCCGCAACCGTATCTGCGCGGCCTTTCGAAAGCACCAGCAAGGGTGCCCATTGCGGCGAGGTCAGGCCATAGGGCTGAAGTTCAGAATCCAAATTGCGTTGAATTTTTTGGCTCGCGACTTTGATGAGATAACCAACCGATTCAAATTCGCCAAGCGCTGTCGCATCGCCTTGATAAAATTCGACGGTCTCATCATTGGCAAATTTTTTTTTGAGCGCGACTGTAGCTTTTTTCGTCATGGGCTGGACATTATTTGCCTAGTCAACTATTGTCAAGGCAACAAAAATAAAATTGGGAACTTCACGCCGGATTGGAGACTATAATGC
>CAJXJM010000478.1 GCA_913054205.1 uncultured Rhodospirillaceae bacterium | reverse complement strand
AAATTGGCGAGATCAGCACCTGAAAACCCGGGCGTGCCGCGCGCAATGACTTTTGTGTCAACATCAGGAGCCACCGGAACATTTCGCATATGAACTTTGAGAATTTTCTCGCGTCCAATAATGTCCGGATTAGAGACAACTATCTGACGGTCAAAACGACCAGGGCGCAGCAATGCCGGGTCGAGAACGTCAGGACGGTTGGTGGCGGCGAGAAGGATCACGCCTTCATTAGATTCAAATCCGTCCATTTCAACCAGCATTTGGTTGAGGGTTTGCTCGCGCTCATCATTGCCGCCGCCAAGACCAGCGCCGCGATGACGACCAACAGCATCAAGCTCGTCGATAAAGATGATGCACGGCGCATTCTTTTTACCTTGCTCAAACATGTCGCGGACACGGCTGGCGCCGACACCGACAAACATTTCGACAAAGTCTGAACCTGAAATTGTAAAAAACGGCACGTTTGCTTCGCCCGCAATAGCGCGCGCCAGCAATGTTTTACCAGTACCAGGAGGGCCGACAAGCAAACAGCCTTTTGGAATTTTACCGCCCAAACGCTGAAATTTCGACGGATTTTTCAGATATTCAACAATTTCTTCAAGTTCCTGCTTTGCTTCATCAATGCCAGCGACATCATCAAAAGTTACGCGGCCGGTTTTTTCGGTCAGCAATTTGGCTTTTGATTTGCCAAAGCCCATGGCTTTGCCGCCACCGCCCTGCATTTGACGCATGAAGAAAATCCACACACCGATCAGCAACAGCATCGGGAACCAGGAAATTAGGATACCAAAGAGTGATAATTCGTCTTCGACCGGCACAGCGTTAATGTGCACGCCTTTTTTACTCAGATTTGGGATGAGTGTTGGATCTTCGGGCAAATAGGTTTTGAATGCGCGGCCATCACCATAGTGGCCGGTTACTTTCTTGCCTTGAATGGTAACATCGCGCACGTCTCCACTATCGACAGCGCCGAGGAAATCAGAAAATGCCAAAGACTGTTGCGGCCCTTTATTTGGCGAACCTTGAAACATGTTAAACAGCGTAAAAATAAGCAACGCTATGATGACCCAAAGAGCCAAATTTTTTCGGAAATTCAACTTATTTCCCTTTCCTAGTGAAACCGCCGCAAAAAGGCAACAAACCCAAGCGCATACAATATACGCTCATCAAATTAAGAGATAGTCTGAAAATACTATATCTCAAGTGGCACGATCAGTTCACTACACGAATTATTACGAAGTATCCAGGGTTTCTAAGGTTTCAGAACCAATTAGCAGTTAATGCGATGCTCTTAGTCGAAGTTTGCCGATACTCAGGCCTGTTCCAACATTTTGCTTGCGGCGATAATTAAGCTGCGGAACTTCTAAAACGCCTTGAGCGTCAAATAGCGCCGGCAAAGTTAATCGGATCGGATAAATCAATGAATTCTCCTTAAGTTCAGGCATTTTTCGAACGATTTCGGCCCACCCTTTTTTGCCGAGCGCTGCTAACTCGGCAACTCCTCTCTTTGGTCCTTGGATTTCAATTTCATACATATCCGCCCAAATTAAATGATCCCCAGCAGCCACGCGCACCGCCGGCAGTCCGCGCATTTCACGGCAGATCATAATTTCGTGATTTTTCAAAAAATATCGGCAACCACCGAGCGTAAAGCCTTTGAATTGCTTTTTTCTAATCTGTTGTACGGCCCGCTTCAATCGATCGTTGCGAGGAGGATAGGGCTTGGCTCCAATCATAGACGTAAACTGCACCAAAATGCGCTCTATAATTGGATCCGGCAATTTTCGGAAAACATCCTGGCGCGTTGATGCGTACCCCTCCGGGAAAATGCTCACGGTATTTTCGAAAAATACAGAAACAACCTCGGCCAGTCGGCCACGCAATTCAGCAAAATGCTCGACCAGTGGTGCAATTCGTTTGGCGTCGAGGCCACCTTCCTCCAATTGCTCAACCAGTTTTCGCATTTTTGTGCGCCGATAGACGGGATTTTGGTTCGAAGGATCTTCGATCCAATTTTGCTCCAAATCATTTAGATATTCGCGGAGACGATGTTTTGAAATTCCCAGCAGCGGACGGTAGAGCGTGATTTCTTCGATTTTTGAAATTTCAGCCATGCAGGCGAGGCCATCAATACCGCTGCCTCGTTCCATCCTCAGCAAAAATGTTTCAATTTGATCTTCCAGATGATGCGCCGTCATCAATATGGCGACCTCATTTTCCGTGCACCATCCCGCCATCAGGGCATAACGCGCCTGGCGCGCTGCGGCCTGAATTCCCGTCTTCGGTTTATCGCCTAGCCAAGTGAGAATGTGATGTTCGAT
>CAJXJM010000477.1 GCA_913054205.1 uncultured Rhodospirillaceae bacterium | reverse complement strand
TCGCCGGCGTTTCCTCAAGGCGGTAGCCTTGCCTCCCACGGAATGTGGGCGGCGATTCGTCACTTAGCTAAACAAGATATATGAATAAATTGAACTCTGAAGCGATCCATTTACATGCAGGGCAGCGTCGCAAAATGGTCGAAGAGCAGCTGGGGGATCGCGGCATTAGGGATTTGCGTTTGCTCGAAGTTATGAGTCGCGTGCCGCGTCATTTGTTCACGCTCGATTCGTTGCAACATCGCGCCTATGGCGATACGCCTTTGCCCATTGGTGAGAACCAAACTATTTCGCAGCCTTATATCGTAGCCGCCATGACCGAAGCTTTAGGATTAAAAGGGCATGAACGGGTGTTGGAAATTGGCACCGGGTCGGGTTACCAGACCGCAGTGGTGGCCGAGTTGGCGGCACAGGTTTTTACGATCGAACGCTTAAACGGTCTCTCGCGCCAAGCCCAGAAAATTCTTGAAGGACTGGGTTATGCCAATATCGTTTTTAAAATGTTTGATGGAACTTACGGCTGGCCGGATCAGGCTCCTTTTGACGCTATCCTGGTCACTGCGGCGGCAAAAGAAATTCCTGAAGCCCTGATCAAACAGTTGGGGGACGGCGGCAAGCTGGTGGGCCCCGCAGGCAGTGCCGACAAACAAAAACTGATTGTGTTGACTAAAAAAGGCGACCGCGTGAGCAAACGGGAGATCGGCGATTGCAAATTTGTCCCCCTGGTCGGCAAATACGGCTGGCCGGAAAAATGAGTTGGTCGGCCAAGAGAGAATTTTATATCTCCCCTCCCTTCATAGGGAGGGGGTAGGAGAGGGTTGGACTGATTTGGTCAGAAAATAAAGCCAGTATAATTTCGAACAAACAGAAATTTTGTTTTTACAGGAGTTATTGAAAGTGTTTTCAAGAATCATACATAAAGGAAGTTTTACATTAAGTTCAGGCATTAAGTCGTCTTATACCTATGAGTATAGTGATTTGTCGGATGCGATGAACGAGGCTTATTGCGAAGTGCTGCTCAAAAAGCTTTTGCAATGGCAGAAGAAGCATGGAAAATTCGATGTGGTGGTGGGTTGTGAAACAGAGGGCATTCGCATTGGTCATCAGCTTTCCAAACTGATGAATCTGCCGTTTCACATCATGCCGAAAAAGAGATTGGACTACGCGCAAAACCCCGCCCCCGCTTATTCTTCTGACACACATTGGCTGATCGTCGATGATATCGCCACCACCGGGCATTCTTTTATTCGCGCTGTTGATTATTTGGAAGTGGAAGATAAACCGGACACCATAACTTTTGCCTGCATGATCAAACGCAACCCCGCCAATCTGGATTATTCCGCCGTGAAAGGCAATCCCGAAAAAGAGCAGTTGATGGTGTCCGATGAGAGAATGGGTTTCATCGACAAGCGGCTGGTTTCTCTGTTCAGCGAAGTGTGATCAGCTTGTGAGGATTTTATGAAAGAAAGCCTGTCCAATTTAATTTTATCAATCTCGCCTTGGGGTGCATCTTAAATGATAGCCCTTTCGAAACTGTCGTTAGGATTACACGGGAACTTCTTGAGCTTATAGCCAGGGGAAGCAAATGATGAAGAGAAGAAGGTAATTGAAAAATTAGATAGAAAAATCAGTTAGGCAGAAAACTTTTCTTTGGAATTTTTATATCTGGCTTACAAATCAAACACGATTCCCAGCGCCGTTTTAATGGGGGGTAGATATCGCTTTTCCAGCATCCCCTGTTTTTTGGTGATTCGCGAGACATCGACTGCGCGCAGTTGTTTCAGATTAACGTGTCGATCTTTATCCAACCCATTGGCTTTGCTTGGCTTCAGGTTTATGGCAAAAGGCCAGTCTTTATGACCCGGTAGAATGGGCGCGACAATCAATGTTCGAGAGCCCTGGTTCACCAAATCATCTTGCAGGATAACGCAGGGGCGTCTCTTTTTGGTTTCAGCGCCGCGTGTGGGGTTTAAATCAATCCAGCGGATTTCCAGTTGTCGGTAAGAAGAATCGCTCACGGTTCCAGTCCGTCAGAAAGCGTTTGATCCCATTCTTCCAGTTCCTCCTGATAGGCAATGTCGTCAGCTTCTTCCCGGTTGGCTTTCAAGAGAGCCTTTTTTAAAGAACGCCTTTTTTCTTCCAGCAAGAGCTGGTTTACAAAAGCACTTTTGTTTTCGCCTCCAGCGTGGTTCAGAAAAACAAAGGCATCGTCTTGTAAAGTCACTGTAGTACGGTTGGTCATAATCTACGCTCCATTTATCGTACTAAAATATCATACTATTCTGTATGATTCAACAACGTTTCCCTCAATACTGCAGGCAATATTAATTTTTAAAGGTAG
>CAJXJM010000476.1 GCA_913054205.1 uncultured Rhodospirillaceae bacterium | reverse complement strand
CTAAAGTGGAACCAACCGTTACGATTAACGCAAAACATGATGCTCTCCTGTGCGACGTTATGTGACACAAAGGTCCGAGGGATCATGTAGATTTAGGCTAAGTTATTGAAACTTATGGGTACTTTAGTAGTACCTGAGAAGCTGGCGGAGAGAGAGGGATTCGAACCCTCGATACGATTTCTCGCATACTCCCTTAGCAGGGGAGCGCCTTCAGCCACTCGGCCACCTCTCCGCAGTCTAGAAAAGCTTATGTATAGCGGGGTTTAGGGGTTATCAAGCACTTTCGAGAATTGCAGGTACATACAGCGAACAAACAGCCTTTACCCGTGAAAACACGGGTCAAACACGGGTAAAATGTTCTCCTTATATTCTCTTGATTTCTATACTAACATTTCGCGATGGAAATAATTTTCTCCAACCAAATTGATATTTACAAATGCAACAATCTGTTTGCGGTATCAACCAACTACTATCAAAAAAAAAGGGGGGGGGTACCCAATTGGTCTTAACTGCTTGAACACAAGCAGACCACTCAGCACCTTTTGATCTATATTCTCTCCAGAGCACTTCTGCCTTCTCTCGAATTTGTCTCTTTTCGATAGTTTCAGATTTTTGTTTGTCTAGTATCGACTTGAGCGATGGGTTAGCCCGACGTTCTCGACGGCCGAGATTACGGATCTTTTTTGATATTCTCATTTTAAACCTCACAAGATAATAGTTACAAATAGACGCACCAACGTAAATTGAGCTTTGATCTAAGTTTATATAAATACCGCGGGACATATACATCAGGTCGCGTGAAAAAAAGAAACTCTAAATGGTCTTGTTGACTAATTACCTTCAACCTTGATCAACTGATTGAGCAGTTGTTTTAACGCAATTGCTTCACCTTCGCCGAGTTTTTGGGCGATACCGGCATCCATCTTCCGAGCATGCAAAAGTAAAGGTTCTGCCTTTTTTCGACCGGCATCGGTCAAACTTATATTCACCGCACGCCGATCTTCTCGGACCACCCTGCGTTCCACCAATTCAGCCTCGACCATCGCTTCAATAATCCGGCTCAATGTTGGCTGCTTGATGATCATAATCTCCGCCAATTCGTTGAGCGACACCCCATCGTGATTAATCAATGTCAGCAGAACTTTGCATTCGTTTCTGGAGATGTTCTCAGCCGCTGCAATCTCATCAACTTGGCGCGAAACCAATATTGATGCATGGGCCAGCAAATAGGGTAAATATTCGTGAATTTCCAATTTATCTGCCAATTGCTGCAATCCCAAATCATTTGGTTACGTTGAACGTATGAAAGATAAGATCATAAATTAAATTCAATTACAATATATTCATTTACATTTATTATTTTATCATATATATTAAAGTCAATGAAAAATAGCGTGCCGCACTATATCTCGCCATAATAGAGCGCGTGAACAAGAAGCTAATTATATAAGGGAGGAGAGTGGCAGATGTTTGCTGATCGCATTGAGGCCAAATGGATCGACACGTTCGAAAAAGTCTTTGAATTATGTAAAGTTCAAAAGGGCGAGGAAGTCGCCATATTGTCAGAAACCCAATCCCGCGAATTAAATGTCAATTTGGCCGAGCTTGCCCTAGCCAGAATGGGCGCAAAACCCTTTCATGTCATTGTGCCAACGCCGCCGCAAGCAGCCCCGGTGCCGGTTCGCTCTACGGGTGCATCGAACTCTGTCCAAAATTTAGGCCCTGTCGTCAAAGCCTTGAACGCCAGCGGCATGGTCGTTGATTTAACTGTCGACGGCATGCTGCATGCACCGGAACTGCCTGAGATCATTAAAGACGGTGCGCGTTTTTTGATGATTTCCAACGAACATCCAGAGGCTCTTGAGCGCCTACTGCCTGACCCCGACCTCACGCCACGCATCAAAGAAGCCGTAAAATTTACCCGCGCCGCAAAAGAAATGAAAGTGACGTCTGAAGCCGGAACAGACCTCACTGTGAATATGGAAAAAGCGCCGACAGTTGGCGTCTGGGGCTATTGCGATCGCCCCGGCACCGTCGCCCATTGGCCCGGCGGCATTATTGTGTCCTTCCCTTTGGAAAACACAGTCAATGGCAGGATTGTTATGGATGTCGGCGATATAAATTTGACTTTCAAACGCTACCTTGAAAACCAAATCATCATGACGGTTGAAAATGATTTTATCACAAACATCGAAGGCAATGGCACGGACGCCCAGATGTTTCGCCGTTATATGGAAGCCTGGGATGATAAAAACGCTTATGGCACCTCCCATGTCGGCTGGGGCCTGAATGAAGCTGCCCGTTATGAAGCCCTTGCGTTTGATGATCAACGAGAGACCAACGGCACCGAGCTGCGAGCTT
>CAJXJM010000475.1 GCA_913054205.1 uncultured Rhodospirillaceae bacterium | reverse complement strand
CAGAGCGCATAGCGTTTTTGAAGGTGATGGAGGGAGGGGACGTAGAGGGTGCATTGGCTCAGTTGTTGGGGCAATCGCCAACCGGCGTTGATCTCGCGAACTTCTCCACAGCCTGGAACCTTACGCCGGATGATCAGAGCGCGTTATGGGCCAGCGTTGACATGAATAAAGTAGGGCCTGACAGCAAGCCGGTTGGTTTATCGCCAGAACATTTTTCTGCCATTGGCTCAACAACGATTGAGGTCATGCAAGACTGGCATGGAAAAAATCCAGACCGTCCGGGGCCCGGCGTTGATGCACTGCGCCGCATGTTGCCTGATCGCGTGCCTTTGCCGGTATTTGAAGGCGTTCTTGAAAGTTTGGTGGCTGAAAATAAAATCATGCACCTTGGCGCCAGCTATTGCCTGCCGGGGTTCGAGCCGACCCTCGATACCAAAGACGCTGCGATGTGGAAGCGTGTAATGCCGATCCTTGAAGATGGGTATACCAAACCGCCTGTTGTTCATGCTCTGTCGGAAGAGTTGTCGCTTGATCCACGGCTGCTGGAGAAATTTCTCATTCGCTCGGCAAAATTGGGTCTTGTCTGCCAAGTTGCCAAAAACCGCTTCTTGTTGCCGGAAGCGGTTTTGGAACTTGGCGATATTGTCGAAGCTTTGGGGGCGAAGGAGCGGGAATTTGGCGTTAAAGAATTTAGGGATCGCAGTGGCATTGGCCGCAATCTCGCTATCGAAATTTTGGAGTTCTTTGATAAATCCGGCTTTACCTGGCGCTCGGGCGATGTCCGCAAAGTCTTAAAACCTGTCTCGGACGTATTTGGCCAACTTGCAGAGTAAGAAATTTCCGGTAACGATCTTCTTATCCCCGCTTTTAACTTTTCAGGGTACACTGCGACTTCAACATAAACTGACGGAGAGTGATCATGGGTAAGCTTCATGACAAATCATACCCCGGCGAGTCGGGTGAATACCGCGAAGCGCGGGATAAACTCTTAGAAGCAGAGATGGAATTGCGCCAAAAAGCGGAAGAGGTTGCTGAAATGCGGCGTGGCCTACCCACCGGCGGTGCGATTGATCAAGATTATGAGTTTGAAGAATGTGGCAGCGGCGCCAAACTAAAGATGTCTGAGTTGTTCGCTGACGGTAAAGACAGCTTCATTATCTATAGCTTGATGTACGGAACCGATGCTGAAAAGGCGTGCCCGGCATGCACTTCTCTACTCGATAGCCTCAACGGCATTTCGCCGCATGTTACCGATCAGACCAATTTCGCCGTCGTTGCAAAATCGCCCGCAGATAAAATTCAAGCCTGGGCCGATGGCCGGGGATGGAGCAATCTTCGACTGCTATCATCGTCAGAGAACAGTTTTAACGAAGATTATTTTGCGGAAGATGATGAGGGAAATCAGTGGCCCTGCATTAACGTCTTCACGAAATCAGATGGCGGCGTCAATCACTATTGGGGTGCGGAACTGTTTTTTGCGCCGGGCCTCGATGGCATGCATCCGCGCCATGCCGATCCGATATGGCCGCTGTGGAACATGTTTGATCTAACGCCCGAGGGACGGCCAATGGAATGGTTCCCTAAATATTCATATGAATAGGAAGATACTATGACAGCTTTGATGACAGCGGCCATCTATGTCGGTGCGGCGGTGGCGGAAATTGCCGGCAGCTTTGCCTTTTGGGCGTGGCTGCGGTTGGACAAATCTGCGCTCTGGCTTATTCCGGGTATTGTGTCGCTGATTATATTTGCCGCGCTGCTGACCCGAATAGATGCAGCCTTTGCCGGGCGCACTTATGCGGCTTACGGCGGCGTCTATATTGTAGCGTCGCTGGTCTGGCTGTGGCGCATAGAAGGGCTGCGGCCAGATCGATGGGACATGATCGGCGGTGCCATTTGCCTAATCGGCGCGGCGGTCATCCTGTTCGGACCGAGAGGAGCCGTGGCATAGACCATATCACTCTCCCCTCGTGGGAGAGGGTTAGGGTGAGGGGGGCTTTAAAAACCAAACTCTCCTTAATCCGCCCTTTTGATAGTCGTATGGCCCCCGATGGCGCATGGATTCAATGGGTCGAGGAAGAGTGCATCGTGATAAGACCGTGGGTGTATTGCTTACTTGGATTGTTTTGGCCGTTGTTGAGGCTCGTCTACACGAAACCTCTGCAGGGACAACACACAGAATATAAATTGTTTCGGTAGGGAGGCGGCCATGATTGACATCTTTGCCGACCGACTAATTCCCCCTTCTCAGTGGTTAACTTTCTAGGACCACCAAACTTCTTATTACTATCTCTATCTAATAGTAAGATGCCTTGCGGCAAACTCGGCACGGTGAGTCCGCTAAGGGTCAAAAGCAGTCTCTTTTCGGTGATTTGGAATGAGTTCGC
>CAJXJM010000474.1 GCA_913054205.1 uncultured Rhodospirillaceae bacterium | reverse complement strand
TGAAAGTTACGTTTGATTTGTTGATATTTGGTGCCAGCAAATCAATATCAAGGCGCTCAAGCTCTTGTTTAAAGGTATAGAGCTTATCCGTGTTCTGCATGTCGAGCGTCATCGAGGCCGCCATAAATTCAACAGGATAATTCGCTTTGAGATAAGCTGTCTGATAGGCCACCAAGGCGTAAGCCGCCGCGTGTGATTTGTTAAAGCCATAGCCTGCAAATTTGGCGACTTGGTCAAATATGTCCGAAGCTTTTTGTTCCGGCACGCTTTTGGCGACCGAGCCTTCAACGAAGGTCTTTCGTTGCGCGTCCATTTCCGCTTTGATTTTTTTACCCATGGCACGCCGCAATAAATCAGCACCGCCGAGGGAATAACCCGCCAGCTCCTGGGCGATCTGCATGACCTGTTCCTGATAGATCATGATGCCGTAGGTTTCCTTGAGGATCGGCTCAAGGTTGGGATAGAGATAATCAGGCTCTTCAACGCCTTGCTTGCGGCGAATATAAGCCGGGATATTGTCCATCGGGCCAGGGCGATAAAGCGCAACGATAGCGATGATGTCTTCGAAGCTATCAATTTTCATATTGCGCAGGATGTCTCGCATGCCCGAGCTCTCCAGCTGGAACACGCCGATGGTATCCCCCCGGCCAAGCATATCGAATGTTGGTTGATCATCAAACGGTAGATTGTCGATATCAATTTCAATCCCCCGATCTTTGAGATGATCCACTGCCTTCGCCAAAACAGTCAGCGTCTTGAGGCCTAAGAAGTCAAACTTCACCAGACCGGCAGGCTCGACCCATTTCATTGAAAACTGAGTGACCGGCATATCGGAGCGCGGATCACGGTAGAGCGGTACCAGCTCATCCAAGGGCCGATCGCCGATCACCAAACCGGCGGCATGGGTTGAAGCGTGGCGGTAGAGACCTTCCAGGCGCTTGGCAATGTCGACCAGTTTGGCAACGCGGTCATCTTGGGCAATTTCATCTTGCAGCGCGGGCTCGCCATCAATCGCTTGCTGAAGTGTGACGGGCGCGGCGGGATTATTTGGCACCAATTTGCAAATGCGGTCGACCTGCGGATAGGGCATCTGAAGAACCCGCCCGACATCACGTAACGCGGCGCGCGGTTGCAGAGATCCAAAGGTGATGATCTGCGCAACCCGATCATCGCCGTACTTGCGCTGGACGTAGCGGATAACCTCATCCCGCCGGTCTTGGCAAAAGTCGATATCAAAGTCCGGCATCGACACCCGTTCGGGGTTGAGAAAGCGTTCGAACAGAAGGCCAAATCGCAACGGATCCAAATCTGTGATCGTCAGCGACCAGGCAACAACCGAGCCTGCGCCCGAGCCACGCCCTGGACCAACTGGAATTTCTTGCTCTTTCGACCATTTAATAAAATCTGCAACGATTAGGAAATAGCCTGGAAAGCCCATCTGATCGATAATGCCAAGCTCATACTCCAATCGCTCTTTGTAGGGTTTGGCTGCGGCTTTTTTGGCGGCGGCGTCCATGTCCTCTTGATAGACCTGAACCTCAAGCCGCGCCTCCAAGCCTTTGCCGGCGAGTGCGACCAGTACTTCGGCATCCGAGAGACCTTCGTTTTCTACTTCTTTGGGCGCTGGCGGCAATAACGGATCATGCGGCTCCGACATGACAGAACAGCGCTCGGCCACAACAAGCGTGTTATCTACGGCTTCCGGCAAATCCGCAAAAAGGGCGCGCATTTCCTGCGGCAATTTAAAACGATGATCAACGGTGAGTCGCCGCCGTCCCGATTGATCGACATAAGCGCCACCGGCAATACAGATCAGCGCAGCATGGGCTTCATACATGTCTTCGGTATCAAAGAAACATTCATTGGTGGCGATGAGCGGGAGATCGTGTTTGTAGGCAAGGTCAATCAAGGGACCTTCGGATTTGATTTCTGCCGGTAAGTTGTGACGTTGTATTTCAACGTAAAGGCTATCTTCATAAATCTCTTTTAACTTTAGAAGCAACTCCTCTGCCGCGTCCCCCTGTCCCTCTACTAGTAGACGAGCAACACCGCCCTTCGAGCCACCGGTAAAAGCGATAATGCCTTCATTATGCGCCGCCAAATCGTCAACTGAAATGCGCGGCTCGCCCTCGCCGTCAGGTGCAAGATGATATTGGCTGACAAGTTTTAGGATATTGCGATAGCCCGCCTCGTTCTGCGCGAGGAGCACAATTTGATCCGGTTCTTGAACGATACTGGCGTTGTTGTTTGAAAGTCGATTTTCATCATCTCCGCTCAACCGAAAGGGCGTGACGTCGAGTTGCGCGCCAATGATCGGCTGAATGCCCTCACCGGCGCAGGTCTGTGAAAACTCCAATGCGCCAAACAGATTGCCAGTGTCGGTGATCGC
>CAJXJM010000473.1 GCA_913054205.1 uncultured Rhodospirillaceae bacterium | reverse complement strand
CGGTGGTAGAACGCAATTCCCTAGAATCAACTGTGGCGTCATCGCTCACAGCGGCAGCCCCGACGGAATCGGCGGCTGGTTCAGAGGCAATCGCCTGTTTGGGCTCATGGACTTTGATAATGACGTAAGACAGAACCAACATCAGAAGCGCATAACTTCCGCGAAGAACTTCCTCATAATCACTGAGCACATTCAAAAGAATGGCACCAACAATCCCGACCGGTACACCAACCAGGATAAATGGAATTGCGCCTTTAAAATCGATTAGCTTTTTGCGGTAATAGCCAACAAAGCCCGAGGAAAAGCCAAATACTTCGGTCAAAAGCGCGACACCAATGGCAGCGGCTATACCCTCAAAAGGATATTCCGGCCCTAATATTGGAAATATGATCATAAAGATCGGCGCAAACATCGCCGCGCCGCCGATACCACTGAGCATCGCTGTTGTTGCGATGCACATCGCGACCGGAAACATAAACCAATAAAGCGTCCAATCAAATTGCGCCAAATCCATAATTTAAAAGTTCCTGAGATTGCTGGAGATGTTGTTTATAAGCTTCATCTAAAATAGTGCGGCAACCTAGCGAAACACGTCGGCTGCCGCAATCCTGTTTTAGAAAAAAACGGCATCCTCACGCGAGAGTGATTCTCCTTAAAAAGTCACCACGGAACGAATTGATCCGCCTTCATGCATGAGATGGAAGCCATCATTGATCTCTTCCAATGGCATGGTATGGGTGATCAAATCGTCAATGTTGATCTTGCCGTCCATATACCAATCAACAATTTTTGGCACATCTGTCCGCCCTTTAGCACCGCCAAAAGCGGTTCCCCGCCACACCCGGCCGGTCACCAGTTGAAACGGCCGCGTCTAAATTTCCTGGCCGGCGCCTGCCACAGCTAGGACCGATCCGGCATTTCCGAGATTGGCTTTGGCTTGGGCAACCCCGGCCTGTTTTATGGCAACTTGCGCTTTTGCCACGGAAAGCTCAGCTTTGGCCTGGCTCACCCGCGCTTCAAAACTTTCAGGATCAATTCGCGCAATCACTTGGCCAGCTTTGACCTCTGAATTGAAATCCACTGAAATTTCCGAAATTTGACCAGATATTTCAGAGCCGACTTCGACCGTTACCACAGCATTTAATTCACCCGAGGCTGAAACTGATTTTACGATATTACCGCGTTCGACTTTTGCCAGCCGATATTCAACATCGGTTTTATCTTGCCCGGCCCAATAAAAAGCACCAATGGCAACGAGGCCAGCTAGGCCGATACTAAAAAATATGGGTGATTTACGCATGCGAGTTTACTTGTTTTCTTTTTGGCGTTCGAGACGACGCTGACGACGCTTTTCTCTGCGTGCTCTTCGCCGTTCCTGTTGTTTTTCAAAGGCCTGCACCAATTTTTGGCGTTGATCCGATGTTAAATTACCTGAAAATTCTGCCATCATGTCATGCATGGTAGAGAGGCCGGTCTGCATATTAGTGCGAAGCTCGGTGAGTGCGGTATTCAAGCCAGCTTTATCAAACGGTTCTTTCGCGAGAATGTCTGAAATATTTTTATAGAGCTGAGTTCTAGCCCGGCGCGTCCCTCTAAACTCTTCCCGGTGGTCGCGAAAAATCTGTCTGGCCATAGGCCTAACTTCATCGCCTAAAATGCGCCTCGCCCACGGCACTGAATATGTCATGCCGCGGAAGCTATGTCCGCGGTGCCCTTTGAAATATTTATCAGCAACGATGAGACCGCCCAGAAAGACGTTAAGAGCCAGTGATATAAAAAAGATGATGGCCCACCGGCGTGTGGTTAATTGAGTCATTGAATGTCCTCCAGCTGGCCGTCAGCCGCTTCCACGAAGGCCACTATTTCTTCAGTTAGAGCAGTATCTGCATCTGCCACAGTGTTGGGCGAAAGCGGGTCGGTTGCGCCGAGCATGACACCGAACATTGCTGCAATGGCTAAACCGGCTGCCGGACGCCATAGTGGGCCGAATGGCCAGAGGTACTCAATGAGTTCCTCCAAACCTGTCACCGTCGCGTTGGTAGACTTCGCGGACGGCGCAGACCTCAATATCTCCGCCTTCAATTCAGGCGATGCAAATTCCGGCTTGATTTGCTCGAATAGATTTTGAACAAACTCAAAATCCTCTTGGTCTGAACTGTTTGGATTATCCACCATTAAACGTCTCCTTCTAATTCGGGGCGCAAATCCTCAAGCAATGAGCGTAATCCCCGACGTCCGCGCGATAGCAACGATTCAACAGCCTCAACGCTAATTTCCATAATTTCTGCGGTCTCGATATTGCTGAGACCTTCTTGATGCGCAAATACGATAGCAGCTCGTTGACGATCCGGTAATTTTTCAATCGCTGCATTCACTGCCGTCGACACCTGCATT
>CAJXJM010000472.1 GCA_913054205.1 uncultured Rhodospirillaceae bacterium | reverse complement strand
CAGCGATTAAAATTCCATCGCAGCCAATGCCGCCCGTGAGGGCCAAAACAGCGTCTTCAATCCCGGAACCTTCAAGATTAAAGGTTTTTTCCGCGCCCAGCTTTTCCGCCAAATCAAGGCGGGCCTGATCATAATCGAGGACAATTGCGCGCACGCCGGAAAGCGTTAAAAACTGCGACGCCATCTGGCCAACGAGACCAGCTCCCAAAACCGCAACCACTTCGCCCATTTTGGCATCGAGATTGCGAACGGCGTGAAGGGCGATCGCGCCGATGGTTCCGAAGGCAGCCTGTTCATCGCTGACACCTTCTGGAATAGGGGCGGCGAGATTTTCAGGTACGGCGTTTATTTCTGCGTGATTGGCGATGCCCGCGCCGGCAATCGCGACGCGCTCGCCGACTCGGAAACTACCCTCCAGGCCGGGTCCAACTTCAAGGACCGTTCCGGCTGCAGAGTAGCCGAGCGGCAAAGGTTCATCGAGCCTCGACAACACCGCTTTGATGGTTGCCTTAATGCCGTCTGTCTTGGCCTTGGTTAGAACTTTTTTGACCAAATCAGGGCGTGCCTGGGCTTTTCCGGCGAGACTTTTTTTGGCAAATTCCACGACCATGCGCTCGGTTCCCGCCGAAATCAGCGAGGCCCGACTTTGGACGAGAATTTCACCTTTGCCTGCAGATGGCGCTGGCACATCTTTGACTTCAAGGTCACCTGAGCGCGCACTTTGAATAACTTGCTTCATAAAGCTAGTTTTACCCTGATTCTTATCGAGATTCCAAGGCGTTATACAATTTTTAGTGAGGTGAATAAACAGCCGTTTTACAGAGATTGATATATCGGGGCGATTATGGCACCATCCGCCGTCTCAAATAAGGGGTTAAAAAATGACAAAATATCATTTAGTCAGCTTCAAAACTTGACCATGGGTTCAGCGCGCCGTGATTGTTATGCGTGCGAAAAAAGTCGATTTTGAAGTTACGTATATTACCAAAGACACTAAACAAGATTGGTTCTTGGAAATCTCGCCACATGGCAAGGTTCCGGTTCTGAAAGTAGATGACGATGTGTTGTTTGAATCAAACGCCATTGCAGAATTTTTAGATGAGATGGTGCCACCGCGATTGCACCCGGAAGATCCGATCAAACGGGCGCGTAACCGCGCTTGGACCGACTTTGCTTCCAGCTGGTCTGGCGCGCTTGGCAAAGTAAGTTATGCCAAGACCAAGGAAGATCATGCAAAAGCATTGGAAGACTTGCCGGCAACTTTGCAGAAAATTGAGGATTCATTGGAGCGCCGCGAAAACGACGGCCCCTACTTCAATGGCGATCAATTATGTCTGGTCGATGCAGCTTATGCGCCATTTTTGATGCGTTTTAATATTGTTGAAGGCATTAATCCTACGGGCGTGTTAGAGGGTTTTCCAAAGCTCAAAGCATGGTCGGAAGCGCTACTGTCTAATCAGGCAGTGATAGATTCTGTACCAGAAGATTTTGGCGAGGTATTTAACGAAAATCTTCATCGCCGGGAAACGCTGGCGGCTCAAATTTTGGACGAACAGGCTGCTGCGGCAGAATAAAGTCGATCCGAAACAAAATTTTAGGCGCATTGGCCGGGCGAGAGTTTGGCTGATGCGCCTTCTTTCTTGCAAAATTGGTTCAATTATTCGACAGGCTGCTTTTGACCTGTTAAACCTAACTTTCCCAATCCAATGGGACAATGACATCAGGAGAACACCGTGACTGAAGTAGAGTTGCAAAAGCTTCAAAAATACTTGCGCGACAAATTTGGCAATGAGCATTTTCGAATCGTTGATCGGGTTAAATCCGAGGACTCCGTAGAAGTTTACCTCACCGAAGAGTTTATCGGCACAATATATCGCGATGAAGATGAAGGGGAAGTTTCCTACGATTTCAATATGGCAATCCTTGAAATGGATCTGCCAGAATAATTCGCAAAATTTCTGCTTTTTAGGCTGAGGTTCGCCGTTGGCGTTGGTATAGCCTATGCCAAAAGGGTGCCTCGGGTGAGCTTGACCGTATTAGGTCCCCCCGATTAACTGTCAAAAATCAATTCTATCGAATAGGGGGGTAAATCAATGAGATTTTCCAAATTTGGCGTAACTGAACACGACCGTGCGCGAGCAACGCCGGGTGTTACCTTGTTTTCGCCGTTGCGTCACAAAGTAACCTATTTGATTGGCATGCAGGGAGAAATCCTGCATCAATGGAATTTGGAATCAAAGCCCGGCAACTATGCCTATCTGCTGCCAAACGGGAATTTATTGGTCGCGATTGAAACACCTGTTGGACCGCCGGGCTTCAATGCCAAGGGCGGTAAAATCCAAGAGCTGGATTGGGACGGCAATATTGTCTGGGAGTACCATGACGATTATCAACA
>CAJXJM010000471.1 GCA_913054205.1 uncultured Rhodospirillaceae bacterium | reverse complement strand
TGGCCTGACCATAGCGGCGCTTTGCACATGTTGGGCGTCGTTGCACTTCAATCCGGTGAAGGAGAAAAGGCTGAAGCGTATCTCAAACAGGCCACGGATATCGAACCGGTCAATGCTAAAATGCTCAACAATTTTGGCAACAGTCTCTATCAGCAACGAAAGTTTTCAGCAGCAGCGGTAATTTATCGCCGTGCGATTGAGGCTGAGCCGGACGCAATTGATCCTCTCTATAATTTGGGGACCGCGCTGTATGAGCTCGGCGATGTTTCAGCGGCCATTGAGAATTTTGATTTCGTTTTGACGCGTGAGCCTGGCCATGCCGAGGCTCTTTTAAATTTAGGAGTCTGCTATAAAGAGCTCAAGCAATTTGCAGAAGCGGCATTTTGCTTTCGGACTTTACTTGAACTTCAGCCCGATGATTTTGCCTCGCTGGTGAATTTGGCCAACGTACTGATCGCCACTGAGGTCTGGAACGAAGCGAAAGATATTTTTTTTCGAGCCAGCAAACTCCAGCCCGATCATGCGGGCGTTCATCTCGAGCTTTTGAAATTGGCGCAGGGTGCGGGCGATTTCGAGGCGGTCACGTTGCATTATGAAAATCTCGTGCAAAATTTGCCCAAGATGATCGGGAAAACCACCGATTGGCAGTTTCTTGCGAGCGTCGCCTACCAAAATCTATTTACCGAAATTCCAGCCGAATTGCTCGGTGAAGTAACTTCCAGAATTGACAGCTTGGTGACGCCGGTTGATCCGGGCTTATCGTTCGACAAACCTGCTCAAAAAATACGTGTTGGGTATATGTCCTCCAATTTTGGTGACCACCCGGTTGGTCATGTGACATCTGCCTTGTTCCAAGCGCATGATCGCAACCGATTTGAAATTTTCGGGTTTTCGCTGAATGATAGAACGGCGGAACGTCAGTCCTTTGCCGATAATTTAAAAAATGACTTTGATGAATTTCACCAAGTAGGGCAAGTGCCGCCCGAACAGGCCGCGCAACAGATCAACGCATTAGGCATTCATATCCTCGTTGATTTGGATGGGTTTATGAGTTCCAAAGGGCTTCGTATTCAGGCGCATCGTCCGGCGCAATTCCAATTGTTTTGGCTGGGCCATGCTGGCGGGGTGGGGCAATCCTACATTGATGGTTTGATTGCCGATCAGATTGTGCTGCCGGAGGCGGAGCGAAATCATACCCAAGACACTGTTGTCGATCTTCCAGATATCTATCACTGCGCCGCTCCGCACCCGATTAGTGAAAATGTGCCGCGTCGAACTCATTTTAAATTACCGGAGACAGGTCCGGTGTTTTGTGGGTTTAATAATCCAGAAAAAATAAACCAAGAAGTATTTGATGCCTGGATGGAGATATTACGCAAAGTGCCGGAGAGTGTTTTGTGGCTATCGTCAAAAAGAGGATGGCCTTCTCTGATTCAAAATTTGAAAGCCCGGGCTGACAGTTTGGGTGTAGCAGAGGAGCGAATAATATTTGCCGATCGAGTTGCTGATAAGGTTGATCATCTGGCCCGCCATCAGCATGCCTGTTTGTTTCTGGAGTACATTGACGCTCAATGCCTCAACGACGGCGCTTGATTCCTTGTGGGCAGGATTGCCTGTTTTGGCCGTCGCCGGTGACCGTTTCCCGTCGCGGATATCGCAAACGATGCTACGGGCTGTCGGTTTGCCGGAAATGATCTGTCCCGATATTAATTCCTATATCGCAAGGGCGGTCGAGATTGCGAGCGATGACGCAAAACAGCATGCTTTAAAGGCCAAGTTGAAAGAAAACTTGAAAACGGAACCGCTTTTTAATGTTGCTCGGTTCACCGAAAACTTGGAACAGGTTTATCTCAGATTAATTAAGCAAGCGAAATAACAAAAGTTGCCTAGCTTAAAAGCCGATCAACATAGGCGCGATGCATGTCTTCTGGGCCTTTGGCATTAAATGTAGCATCGATTAACAGGGCCTCATCGAGCATTTCATGATACTGATCGCGCGGAATTTCTATGGCTCCCAAACTCTCCAAATGATCTGTCACGAATTGGGTGTCTAAAAGTGTAAAGCCGTCTTCGACAAGCCGCGCTACGAGATGTACGAGCGCGATTTTGCTCGCATCTGATTTGCGCGAAAACATACTCTCGCCAAAAAAGACCCCTTGCAGCGTTATGCCGTAAAGACCGCCTACGAGTTCATCGTCTTGCCAGCACTCAACGGTATGGGCATGCCCCTTTTGGAAGAGCCGAGTGTAGAGTCGGATGATCTCACTGTTGATCCAGGTTTCATGCCTATCGTTGGTTGATTCGGCGCATCCCCGAATTACGCCGGCAAAATCATTGTTGTATCTAATTTCATAGGTTTCTTGGCGAATGCGTTTTTTAAGGCTGCGTGAAATGTAGAGG
>CAJXJM010000470.1 GCA_913054205.1 uncultured Rhodospirillaceae bacterium | reverse complement strand
ATCGGCAATCCCAAGAATGGTCATTACGGTTAGTGGTTAGGCCACGTTTTAAGAAGGTAATGCTTCTTAAATCAATTGGGATTAGTCACCGTAGCCATGAACGATGAGAATTTAGGACCCATTTGACGTGATTGATTTTCGCCCCATATTTTTAATCCTCGGAATATTGCTGACCACTTTGGCGGTGATGATGATTATTCCGGCTATCGCAGACATTGTTGCAGGCAATCCAGATTGGCAGGTGTTTGCTGTGGCCGCGGGCGTCACACTTTTCATTGGTGTCTCGCTTTCGTTGACCAGTCGAGCAGGAGGTGCCACGCTTTCTGTGCGCCAGGCCTTTATTCTAACGACAATGAGCTGGATTGTACTGACAGCTTTTGCGGCACTGCCATTTGCTTTCTCTCAACTTGATCTCAGTGTCACGGATGCCTTTTTTGAAGCAATGTCCGGCATCACCACGACCGGCTCCACGGTTATTGTGAATTTGGATATCGCGCCGCCAGGTCTTTTGTTGTGGCGCTCATTGCTGCAATGGTTGGGCGGCATTGGTATCATCGTCATGGCCCTGGCGGTTATGCCGCTACTGCGCGTTGGTGGTATGCAGCTGTTTCGCATGGAGGCCTCCGATCAATCTGAAAAAGCCATGCCGCGTGCCGCACAGGTGGCAGCGGCAATTGGCGTTATTTATTTAGCGCTCACGCTGATCTGGGCCTTTTTATTGTGGTTTGCCGGATTAAGCGGGTTCGATGCTGTCGCCCATGCGATGACGACCATCGCGACGGGAGGATTCTCGACCTATAACAGCTCGATTGGTCACTTTGATAGCGCGACAGTGGATGCGATCATCACTGTTGGCATGATTATCGGGAGTCTGCCGTTCCTGCTATATTTGATGGTGATGCAGGGCAAGCCCGGAAATTTGATGCGCGACACGCAGGTGCAGTGGTTTTTAACTGTGCTTGCGGTCATCATTGTCATTGTCGCTGGCTGGCTGTGGCTAAAAAATGGCGAGGATCCCCTTCAAGCGCTGCGTTTTGCCTCCTTCAATGTAGTTTCGATTATGACCGGCACGGGCTATGTGACGGCAGGTTTTGACCAATGGGGTAGTTTCGCGATCCCGATTTTTTTCTTCATTATGTTTATTGGTGGCTGCGCCGGCTCAACGACTTGCGGCATTAAAATTTTCCGTTTTCAGGTGCTTTATGCGGCGGCGCGAACCCAGTTTCACAACCTCGTCCAGCCGCACGGCGTGTTTATTCCGTATTATAATCGCCGCCCGATCCCCGAAGAAGTCATTGGCTCGGTGATGAGTTTCTTCTTTGTCTTTTTTGCAACCTATACAATGTTGGCTTTGGCGCTGGGCTTCATGGGTCTCGATTTTATTACGAGTGTGTCGGCGGCGGCGTCGGCGATTTCAAATGTCGGGCCTGGATTGGGCCCGGTCGTCGGGCCTGAGGGCAATTATGCAAGTCTGCCGGTCGCTGCTAAGTGGATTTTATCGATCGGTATGTTGCTCGGCCGGTTGGAGCTGTTTACCGTCATGGTTCTTTTCACCCGCGCGTTCTGGAGAGCTTAGATGGCGTCAAAGATGACAGCGAAAGAATTACTTGGGTCCCTGATCGGTTTCGACACAGTGTCCGCCTTTTCCAATAAAGCTCTGATTGATTTTGTTGAGGGCTATCTCGCGGGTTTTGATATCAGCTGCAATATTGCGCCAAACGAAGAAGGCACCAAGGCTGATCTCATCGCGACCATCGGGCCAATGGTTGAGGGCGGTATTGTGCTATCGGGTCACACGGATGTTGTTCCGGTTGAAGGCCAGGATTGGCATAGCGATCCTTTTGAGATGATTGAGAAAGACGGCAGGCTCTTTGGCCGTGGCGCCTGCGATATGAAAGGCTTCATTGCCGTTGCATTGTCATTGGTACCGGAATTTGTCGCACGCGATCTAAAAATTCCAATTCATTTGGTGTTCAGTTATGACGAGGAAGTCGGCTGTTTGGGCGCGCCGGCGTTGATTGCCCGGATGTGCAAAGATATCCCGATGCCGAGGGCCGCCATCATCGGTGAGCCGACCAGCATGAAACTGGTCAATGCCCACAAGGGTTCCGCTTTGTATGAGACCACGGTAACCGGCAGACCGGGCCATTCCTCGCAAACTCATATGGGGGTTAATGCGATTTCATATGCTGCGGCCTGCATCCAACATTTGAGCGAAATTGCCGAAGAATTGAAAGTCAGCGGCACGATTGATGAGCGGTTTGAGCCGCCCCATTCGACAATATCTCCCGGCACCATCGAAGGCGGCACGGCGCTCAATATCATCGCTGAAGAATGCAAATTTATATGGGATTGCCGCAGTATTTCCGAAGATGACAGCGCATATGCGCTGAAGCGTCTGGAAG
>CAJXJM010000469.1 GCA_913054205.1 uncultured Rhodospirillaceae bacterium | reverse complement strand
CCATTACAATATTATTAGCACTCACTTTGGTTGAAAGAAAATCTAGCATATCCGGATTGAAGACAACTGTCTCGTAGTGAAATTTACGGATATAGGAACTCATGCTGCCTTTTAGAGACCCGCCGTCACGGCCGGCTCGGTAGGCATTGTCCTGCCTTCCGGCGTAATAGGGAAGATACCCGCCACCATGAGCGATCAGCAGCTTCAATTTTGGAAACTTATCAAGCACACCTTCATAGACCAGCGAGGACATTGCGAGTGCTTCTTCGTAAGGTTGCCCGACCATAAAGGCGAGGCCAAACTTTTTAAGGCGCGGATCAGAATTCCCTGCCGGATGGATGAAAATTGGGACATCCAATTGCTGAGCTTTACGCCAAAATGGATGGAATTTTTTGTCGCCTAACTCATCGCCGCGGACAACGGTTGAAATCTGCACACCTCTAAGGCCATTTTTCATGATCATGCGATCAAGTTCTTTAGCGGACATTTTGGGATCCTGGAGAGGTACGATACCTATACCGGCGAGGCGGTCTGGATGTTCTGCGACAGCTTCTGCGACACTGTCATTCACCCGTTGAACAATCTTCAAGGCTTTGGAAGGTGCCATTGGCTCAGTATTGTGATGGATTAGGCTTGGCGATATCACCTGCATATCGATGCCCATTTTGTCCAATTCTTTGAAACGCGCGGACATGTCTGTCATGCGCAACATGGTCATTTGACTGTGCTTACTGCCGCCAAGACTGGTTTGCTTGCCGAGACCAATGCGCGAATGCAAAGAATTTTTTTGAGTGAGTTCAAAAACTTTGGGATTAACAATATGCCCATGAAAGTCGATGACGAAAGGTTTTTTTGGTAGTGACTTTCTCTTTGAATTGGCTTTTGCAGCCATTATTAATCCTCCCAGAAACTGAATGGCTATTGTCACGCGAATTTCGAAAAGAGGCAATCGGAAGTTGTTATTGTTAAGTGGTTAGCTGAATTGTTCTTTTATTTTTAAAAACTCCACATCCGGGAAATCCTCGCCGGCGCGATCTAGGTGCCAGGCATTTCGAGCCAGAAAAACGGGGTCTTTATCGTGGTCATCGGCGATGGCGGTGCTGTTCTCGTCGATGAATTTTTTGAGTATTTGGCTGTCATCGGCTCTAATCCAGCGCGCCGTATAGAGCGAGGTGGATTCAAATATGACCGGAACTTCGTATTCGGTGCGAATGCGGTCTGCCATGACCTCGAATTGCAGTGAGCCGATCACGCCAACAATCCAATCTGCACCGATACGCGGTTTGAAAACCCTGGCGGCACCTTCTTCGGCGAGCTGTTGCAGGGCGCGCCCTAAATGCTTGGCCCTCATGGGGTCTTCCGGGCGAACCGTTTGCAATAGCTCGGGCGCAAAGCTTGGGATGCCGGTAAAGTGCAAATCTTCGCCTTCGGTCAGTGCATCGCCGATCCGAAGATTACCGTGGTTTGGAATGCCGATAATGTCTCCGGCATATGCCTCTTCCGCGGTTTCCCGCTCCTGTGCCAAAAATAAAACGGGATTGTGGAGATTCAATATTTTACTGCTCCGAACATGTTTAAGTTTCATGCCACGCTTAAAATGGCCGGACGACAGTCTGAAGAAGGCAATACGATCGCGGTGCTTAGGGTCCATGTTGGCTTGAATTTTAAAGACGAATCCGCTGACTTTGTTTTCTTGCGGATCAATTGTGCGGTTTTCCGTCGGCTGCGGGCGAGGCGAGGGTGCAAATTTTCCGATGCCGTCGAGTAATTCTCGAACACCAAAATTATTAATCGCGCTGCCGAAAAAGATGGGGCTGAGATGACCTTCACGATAGGACTTTAGATCAAACTTGGGGCAAAGTTCGCGCACCATCTCCACTTCTTCGCGGAGCTTTGCCACCGCGTAGTCAGGCAATAATTCATCGAGCTTGGGGTCATCCAGGCCTTCACATTTTTCAATTTTGCCGGGATCTTCGTCGTTTGTGCCGCCACTCGCTTTGCCTTTCGGCATTAGAACAAGGCGATCATTTAAAATGTCATAGCAGCCTAAAAAATCACGGCCCATGCCGATGGGCCAACTGGCGGGTGTCACATCCAAAGCGAGAGATTGCTCAATCTCATCCAATATTTCAAATGAGTCGCGCGCTTCACGGTCCATTTTGTTGATAAAAGTAACAATCGGAACATCGCGGAGGCGGCAAACTTCAAACAATTTGCGGGTCTGTTGCTCAATGCCTTTGGCCGCATCGATCACCATAACAGCGGAATCTACCGCCGTGAGGGTCCGGTAGGTGTCCTCACTAAAATCTTCGTGGCCCGGGGTATCCAACAAATTAAACGTGCGGCCATCATATTCATAGGTCATAATCGAAGAGGCGACTGAAATGCCGCGTTCCCGTTCAACTTTCATCCAATCC
>CAJXJM010000468.1 GCA_913054205.1 uncultured Rhodospirillaceae bacterium | reverse complement strand
AGCCGCCGCCTCAGAAACATCTGGGTGGGCAAAAAGCACTTCGTCGATCTCGCGCGGATAGACATTGTAGCCGCCAACAATCACCATATCTTTTTTGCGATCCCGGATATAAAGATTGCCCTCATCGTCTAGCTCACCAATGTCGCCGGTGTAAAGCCAACCATCGCGCAGCGCTTCTTTTGTCTCTTCTAATCTGTTGCGATAGCCAGACATTATTTGCGGTCCCTGAACCCGGATTTCGCCCTGCTCGCCTGCATCCAGTATGGAAGATCCGGTTTCGACATCGACAATTTGCACAATTGTACCCGCCAATGGCTTGCCGACGGAACCAACAATGGCAGGCGTTCCCTCATGAATAGCTGAGACCACGGGACCTGCCTCGGTTTGCCCATAGCCTTCGAGAATTGGGCAATCTGTCGCCTCTTCCCAGCGTTTCAGAGTTTCTTCCGGCAGCGGCGCCGAACCGGAATAGGCTATGCGCAAAGAGGAGAAATCTGTGGATGCAAAACCTTCATAAGACATCAAGCCTTGATAGATTGTCGGGCCAACCGGTAAAATCGTGATCCGATCTTCGGCAATGCACTTCAACACGGTATCCGGTCGGTATTTCGATAAAATATGCAATTGGCTTTTGCAATAGACCGCCAGATGCAGCGCCATCGAAGAGGCATAGACATGAAAAAGCGGCATCACGCAGAGGACTCGCTCTTCGCCTTGCCGCGTCGGCCAGCCCGACTCGCGTTGTGAAATATTCGTCGATAGCTGCCGGTGCGTGATGATGACGCCTTTTGGAAGACCCGTTGTACCGCCGGTATATTGGAGCGTCGCCAAATCTTCGGGTATTGGCATTTCCGGGAGCGTTACCGATATGTCATCCCGCCAAACATCGAAACGTTCACCGGCATCACCCACTTCAATGCCATGAGCAATTTTCCATTCCTGCAAAAGCGGTTCAACCACCGCCGATATTTCAGCATCAAATATCACCGCAATAGGTTCGGAATCGCCGAGGATGTGGGTGAGTTCTCGTTTGGTGTAAATCGGATTTACCGGGACGGCTTGAGCGCCCGATGCATGCACGGCGAAGGTTCCGATTGCCATCTCCAGCGAATTGCCGCAAATCAGCGCAACGCGCTCGCCGCGCAACGACTGACCACCAGAATATTCTTGGAGTTTGTGCGCCAATCCGGCGACGCAGCGAAGATATTCTATATAGGAGAGGTCTCGATCTTCATAAACAACGGCAGAAGTATCACCACAATCATTTGCGGCCGCCGCCAGCATATGCACGACCGTTTGATGTACTTTTGGCAATTGGCTCATGTTTTGCTCAAGATTATTCTGCGGCAAGATTTCCAGACACGCCTAGTTTCGACAACACGTTATCAAGTGTCTCGCCGTCAGGGTCGGTGGTCGCTGCGTCTCTGGCCTCTCTAACGCGCTCAATACCGTCACCCGGCACAGTGCCAGACGTCAAAATCGGCCGCACCAATTCTTCCACAATGCGCGAATAATTGCGCACACCGCGCCGATGGGTGCTGCCATAGCCTTTGATCAAACGTGCAAGTTCCGCGACTTCCATTGCGAAGCCGGCGTTAAGAGCGTCGGCTGATTCCACCAATTCTAGCCAATCCTCAATTGTCGCATTTTCAACCTGCCAGCGATAACTATGTGGGCGCCACCATTTAAGCTTGGCCAGGAACCAGACTTTCAAAAATCCGATGATGCTCGTGGTTGTTACTTCCATGCCAAAGCCAAAATTCTCAATCTTGCCGTTTTTCTCGCCCCAAGCGATCAGGCTTTTCGCCATTCCGCTCGGCAGCATGTCGCTAACTTCAGCAATACCGGGTTTAAAAAACTCGGTGATGATGACCAGATCACCCGGCTGGGCGCTGGTCTCTCCCCTAATCCGCTCAAATCGCTCGGCCCGTATTTTGGCTTGGGCAACCCGGATAATATCCTCATAGGTCATGCGAAGCGCGAGTTGCTTGGCGACAATTTCCAGCAGGTCCGGATCGTTATCTTTAAAAACTTCCAATCGATCGAGATAGGTCGACGTATAGGCTTCATTTTGAAAATCAGTAAGTCGTTTTAAGGCATGCACCAGCACCGGCTGAACACTATCGGGGAAATCGCTTTGCATACGGTCTTCTGAAATTGAGATAATATTGTCTTGTTCGGTCTTTGCCGGAGTCACTTCACCTGTTGCAATGGCAAAACCGCTTTTTAATCCAGCAATGTTCGAGGCTACCGCTTTGCCTTCTTTTTCGATGGCCACAATAAAATCATCAAGATCAATACCGATGACGCCAGTGGCCGCAATGGCGCCCAGCATAACCGCATTGACGATGGCGCCGGCGTCCTTGGCCGCTTGATTGGCATCAAACAACACGGATTTATGGGCGCACTTATCTAAAATCGTGGCGATTTGGTC
>CAJXJM010000467.1 GCA_913054205.1 uncultured Rhodospirillaceae bacterium | reverse complement strand
GGTAGAAAAAACAACCACACTGATCATTGATGATGAAGTAAAGCGAACACCAGCTATAGGGCGGCTGAGAAACCAGAAGATGCAAAGAGGCGTGTTGCCGAGAAAGCAGGAGACTAGGCATCACCTATCGCCTTGATGATCAAGTTGGCTTCAAGCTCGGCCGCGCGTTTAACAAAGCGCATGACAATCTGCGCCGCCGAATTGCCGACTTTGGTATCACGACACAGCAGCTTGCGGTGCTTATGAGATTGAACGAACAAGGCGAAGTTTCACAAAACAGTCTCGGGCGTTTGGTCGGCATGAAGCCAGCGACCATTCACGGCATTGCCAAAAGGCTGGAATCTCGAGGGCTCATCGCATCGCGTCGGTCTCCTGAAGATCAGCGATTAATATTGGTCGCATTGACGGCAAACGGGAAGACACTCGCAACAGAATTACAACCCTTTTCCGAAGCTGCAAGCGCTGAGACCCGCACGCCACTTTCTAAAACTGATCAAAAAAAACTTGATGAATTGCTCGACAAATTGGTTTGAGCCAGAGATGGTCAGGTAATGAATACCATTTCAAATCCGTCCAACAATAATCTTAAAGGCATCGCCATTATGATCATTGGGATGATCGGCATGGCAGGGACCGATGCGTCCGGCAAGTGGCTGATGACCAGCGACTATTCGGTCTTTCAGGTCATCGCTGTCCGTGGGTGGATCATTGTTACACTGATGATGGCTTGGATCGTTTTGACCAAGCGTACCGGTCAGCTTCGAACTCGCAGACCGAAAGCTCACGGCATTCGATTGTTGCTGGCATTCGGCGGTCCGGTTCTAATGTTCTCCGCCCTGGCAAAGATGCCATTGGCAGACGTCACGGTTATTATTTTCGGATCGACTTTTTTGACAACCGCTTTGTCCGTGCCGCTTTTTAAAGAAAAAGTCGGAATTCACCGTTGGTCGGCAGTAATCCTGGGTTTCGTCGGCGTGATGATTGCACTGAGGCCGGGGGCCGGCGTATTTGAGCCGATCGCGATTCTAGCCCTGCTGGCGGGCGTCGCTTTTTCGACGATAAATTTGACGGCACGTTGGCTCAGGGACACAGAATCCACACTTAGCATCACCTTCTATACGATGGCAGGCATGGCAGTGCTTGCGAGTTTTGCTGTGCCGTTTGTCTGGCAGCCCATTCCGCTGAACGATTTGGTGGTCTTCACCATAATGTCGGTTTTCACGATTATCGGCTATCTCGGCATGACCGGCGCCTTTGTTATTGCGCCCGTGAGCGTGGTGGCACCTTTTGAATATACCGTGATGATTTTTGCCGTTATTTCGGGTTGGGTGATCTGGGGCGATGTGCCGGATGAATATGTTTGGACGGGGGCAGCCATCATTGTGGCAAGCGGTATTTACCTCATCCAACGAGAAGCACGTCTTCGAAATGTTGAAGGGAATTGATTGTATGCCGATAAGTCGCTTTAATGCGGAACATTAATATCTCGGGAGCAGTGCGGTGGACGGTAGCGGTCCTCTAACTTTAGAGACCAAATATAGCGCGACTTCGGGCCGGGTATTTGTAACTGGCACGCAGGCACTCGTGCGTCTGCCGATGATGCAGCGCCAGCGTGATTTAGCGCGAGATATTGATACCGCAGGCTATATCACCGGCTATCGCGGCTCGCCCGTCGGCGGTTATGATACCGCGCTTTGGCAGGCGACAAAACATCTTGAAAAGCATCACATTCGTTTCCAAGCCGGCGTCAACGAGGACATGGCGGCGACAGCGTGTTGGGGTACTCAGCAGGTCGGCATTTGGGAATCTGAAAACGAGCAAGCCAAATACGATGGTGTGTTTGCGATTTGGTACGGCAAAGGGCCGGGCGTTGATCGTTCTGGCGATGCGTTGAAGCACGGCAATCTCGCAGGAACATCTGCCAATGGCGGCGTGCTGGTGCTGGCGGGGGATGACCAAGGTGCGAAATCATCGACAACTGCGCATCAGTCAGAGCAAGCCTTGGTCGCGGCGATGATCCCCATTCTCTATCCAGCAAGCGTTCAGGAATATATTGATTATGGCCTGATGGGTTTTGCGATGTCGCGGTTCTCGGGCTGCTGGACCGGTTTTAAATGTGTCGGCGATATCATCGAAAGCACGGCGTCGATTTCAATTGAGCCAGATCGCCTCGATATCAATCTGCCTACCGATTTCGAATTTCCCGATGATGGTATTCATATTCGCTGGCCGGACGGGCCGGTAGAGCAGGAAAAGCGGCTGATAACGGTGAAGCTCAAAGCAGCGCAAGCCTTTGTCAGAGAGAACAAGCTCGACCGCGTCAGCCACGAGACACCGAAAAAACGATTGGGCATCGTTGCGCCTGGCAAAGCCTGGCTCAATGTCTGTCAGGCCTTTGAGGAGTTAAACCTAACCGAAGCTGAACGAGAAGATTTAGG
>CAJXJM010000466.1 GCA_913054205.1 uncultured Rhodospirillaceae bacterium | reverse complement strand
GGACCCGCCGCTTGGAGTTTGGCAAGACCTTCAACTTCGACAGGCGTATGGGACACGACTTTCAGAAGTTGTTTATGGGACCACACGTCTGTTTCCAAAGGAGCTATGTTGAGATCTCCGACCAAAACGCGCGCCGCGGTTTTTTTACGGCGCGCTTTGTGCCATTTTGCGGATTCCTCTAAAAACTGCAGTTTGTGAGCAAATTTATCATTTTTTTTCGGGTCCGGAATATCGCCTCCCGCAGGAATGTAAAAATTATTGATTTCAATGGGACCGACCTTACCCCCAATATCACCGGTGTCTATGGTCGCAAATATATGCCGGCAATCTTGTTTACCGCACCAATCTTTGGTGCCGATTTTCTGCAGCGGCAGTTTGGATAAAATAGCGACACCGTTATAGCCTTTCATACCGGCGACCGCCTGATGCGGATAGCCGAGCGCGGCGATATCCTCACCCGGAAATAAATCTGTAACGACTTTGATTTCCTGAAGACAAATGACGTCAGGCTTAATTTCTTTAATCAGGCGCGCCAGATTTTCGAGGCGCAGCCGAACACTATTGACGTTCCAAGTGGTGATTTTCATAGAATTCCCTAAAACCGATTAGACTTTTACCTAAATGCGTCATTGCCAAAGAGACTGCAAGCCCAGATTGATTAGGAGTATATAAAAAAGCGCCAAGGATATAAGAAAGGCGCAAAAAAGCGCCTGGCACAGGGGGTGTGTCAGGCGCTTATAAATGTTGGAGAGCGGGATAACCGGGGGAGTCCATCCCACCTGTCGATTCTATTGCAGAATCAACCTTTCCATATCTATTACCTAGTCTCATCTGACCCCATTTTCAATGCATATCACGCATAGGTGATATGCGCAAATTGCATAGCTCGTGAATAAGAGGCTGAGCAATGGCTTATTCGGCGTTCGGAAAGCGGTTGAATTTAAAGAGTTCCGGATCAATTTTAACGCCGCTTTCCAAATTGCTCAGGGTGACGGTCGTCTCAATTCCTTGCGGATCTGTAATGGTCCATTTTCTGAACGCCAGCGGTTTGTCTGAAAAGACCATGGTAATCGATCCTTGTTCCTGATCTTTTGTCTTGGTCAGGGTCACGTAGAAGATATTGGAGCCTTTATTGAATTTTGTTACGGTTACGTCATCTTTAAAACTGATGTCGTCTTTGACCAAAAACCAAACAAGGGTGTTGTCAAGCCAGAGATGGGTGAATTGCTCGAGCTCTTTATCGATATAAATCAGAAAAGTGCCATCGGCGACCATCAAAATAGGTGCCGGTGGATCGTACTCAAATCGCATTTTCCCGGGGCGGGACAAAAACAATTTACCCGTTGCGAGGCTGCCATTAGATGAAACCTGCAAAAAACCCGCTCGTAGCGTTTTCATATTGTTGAGGTAGATTTCAATGCGTTTGAGGTCTTTTTTATCTTCCGCGCTGAGTTTGGCACCAATGTTCTCGGCGGCGATTGCCTGATGCAAGCCGGCTGCCACAACCATCAGAGACAGAAATCCAACAAAAAAATATTTTCTAAAGTGAAACATAAGGCGCCTAATTTATTGCAGAGATAACGAACCACTCAATAAGTGTGATGTAGCAATTAAACTATGGCAGGACCAGGGTAAGTTTTTAGGCCAAGCGTGGACAAAGAACGCTTTTAAGTAAATTTAATGTGCGCCGATCAGAACTTCACGGCGTCCAATACGGTCGGCTTTACTGACAACCTCTTCGGCTTCCATTTGCTCCATAATGCGGGCAGCGCGGTTGTAGCCAATTTGCAGCCGCCGCTGGATGAAACTTGTTGACGCCTTGCCTTCCTGGGCAACGATCGCCACCGCTTCATCATAAAGCTCATCGCCGTTGCCTTTGCTGCCAGAGATACCCGGCATATCAAATCCACCGTCAATATCTTCGGTGACAGCATCGACATAGACAGGGTCTCCCTGTGCCTTCAGCGTGGTTACAATCTGTTCAACCTCTTGATCGCTGATGAAGGGACCATGGATACGGCTAATCTGACCACCGCCAACCATATAAAGCATGTCGCCTTGGCCGAGAAGTTGTTCGGCACCTTGTTCACCGAGAATGGTGCGGCTGTCAATTTTGGAGGTAACCTGGAAGCTGATCCGGGTCGGGAAATTGGCTTTAATGGTACCAGTGATAACATCGACCGATGGGCGTTGGGTCGCCATGATCAAATGAATGCCGGCAGCACGCGCCATTTGGGCGAGGCGCTGAATGAGGGCCTCAATGTCTTTGCCGGCGAACATCATAAGATCTGCCATCTCATCGACAACGATAACGATCATGGGCAGCGGATCGGTGCTGAGAGGCTGGTCTTCATAGACAGGTTTGCCGGCTTCATCAAAACCGGTTTGAACGCGCCGGGTCATCTCTTCGCCTTTTTTACGCGCATCGGCAAGACGTGAATTGTA
>CAJXJM010000465.1 GCA_913054205.1 uncultured Rhodospirillaceae bacterium | reverse complement strand
TGCCGGAGATCGCTGAGGCACTTGCACTGCTCAAATGAGCTCTCGAATACCGAAAGCCGAGAGATTTAACACATGTATTGCGTCGACCGGTTGAGGTGGCAAACCTGTGTCGAATAGAATACCTCGTTAAAATCCATTCACAAAAAATCCTTCGAATTGAAAGCTTTCGTACTTGTCACCTGGCTTCTCCTTATGGCACTGTTTAGGCAAGAAATTATGCCGGAACCAAAGTAGTCAGCCGGCAAAAAAACCATGAGGAATTCTCGATGCCTAACGCCTACGAAGAGCTCGATCAGTTGGCGGCAAATTTTGTTCCGCTGTCTCCGTTGAGTTTTATCGAACGCACCGCCAAAGTTTACCCCAATCGTCTTTCCGTCATTCACGGAGACCGGTGCTACACCTGGGCAGAGACTTATGCGCGCTCCCGCCAACTGGCCGATGCGCTGAGCAAACGCGGCATCGGCAAAGGCGATACGGTTGCCATCATGGGCGCCAATACGCCTGAAACCTATGAGGCACATTATGGCGTGCCGATGACGGGCGCGGTTTTAAACACTCTCAACATCCGGCTTGATGCGGCGACAATTGCTTATATTCTCGATCACGGTGAAGCCAAAGTCCTCCTGACGGACCGCGAGTTTTCACCAACTGTCAAAGAAGCCCTCGAACAATGCGAAGCTTCTCCAATTGTGATCAATATAGATGATGAACTCGCCAATGGCGGCGAGCTGATCGGCGAGATGGATTACGAAACCTTCATTTCTGGTGGCAGCGCTGATTTTGACTGGTCCTTACCGGACGATGAGTGGCACGCGATTTCGCTCAATTACACCTCCGGCACCACTGGTAATCCCAAAGGTGTTGTCTATCATCACCGCGGTGCCTATCTAAATGCCATTGGCAATATAATGGCCTGGAATATGGATATGCATCCGGTTTATCTCTGGACACTTCCGATGTTTCATTGCAATGGCTGGTGTTTCCCGTGGACGATTGCCGCTTATGCCGGAACAAACATATGCCTTCGTAATGTCAGCGCCAAAGGAATTTTCGATGCCATCGCCGACCACAAAATAGACCACTTCTGCGGCGCACCCATTGTGCTCGGCATGATCGTCAATGCGCCTAAAGATGAACAGAAGCCATTTGACTACACAATACATGTCATGACAGCAGGTGCACCGCCACCAGCCACCATTCTGCAATCGATGAGCAATGCCGGTTTTGACGTCACCCATGCTTATGGGCTGACAGAAACCTACGGGCCGGCAACGGTATGCGCCTGGCAAGATGACTGGGATGATCTGCCGGCGACCGAGCAGGCAGCAATGAAATCCCGCCAAGGGGTAAATTATGTCGTGCTCGATCAGCTCAATATAATTGACCCTGAAACCATGGAACCGGTCCCGGCGGACGGCGAAACCATGGGCGAAGTTATGTTCCGCGGCAACAATGTCATGAAGGGATACCTTAAAAACCCGGCCGCCTCGAAGGAAGCTTTGTCAGGAGGTTGGTTCCACTCGGGAGATCTTGGCGTTATGCACCCGGATGGCTACATCCAGCTCAAAGATCGCTCAAAAGACATCATCATATCAGGCGGCGAAAACATCTCGTCCATCGAAGTCGAAAATGCGCTCTACCAACATCCTGGTGTCCTCGCAGCTGCCGTTGTAGCCAAAGCAGATGATAAATGGGGCGAAACGCCTTGCGCCTTCATCGAACTTAAGCCCGGCGCAGGTGACGTGACCGAAGAAGAGATCATCCAGTTTTCCCGGGATAATTTGGCCCATTTCAAATGTCCGCGGCATGTGGTATTTGGCGAGTTGCCAAAAACCTCCACCGGTAAAATTCAAAAGTTTGTTTTACGCGAACGTACAAAGGAATAAACTCAAGCATGGAAAATACCCCTGAACGCATCCTCATTGCCGGAGCGGGACCTGTTGGTCTGATTTCAGCATTGCGGCTGTCACAAGCAGGCATTCCTGTAACTTTGTTCGAAAAAGAAGATCGCTTGCTGGATGATCCACGCGCCGCAACCACGCATCCGGCAACGCTCGAGATGCTTGACGAAATCGGCATTGCAGAAGAAGCCGAAAGACAAGGCTTGGTCTGCGAGGAGTTTTACTTTTGGGATCGCCCAAAAGGTGAAATCGTTGCCAAATTCAATCACAAGCTTTTAGCGGATGAAACCAAGTTTCCCTATGTTGTGCAATGTGAGCAGTTCAAGCTGGCCAAAATTACCCTCGCAAAACTGGGCGAGTTCTCTGATTGCGAGGTTCTGTTCTCCCATGAAGTAACCGGCGTAAAACAGGATGCCGACAGCGTCACCTTGTCGGTTACTAATTCTGATGGACCACAGGAATTCTCGGGCAAATATTTATTTGGCTGTGACGGCGGACGCAGTGTTATTCGGAAATCCTCAGATATCGGCTTTGAAGGATTTACCTATCC
>CAJXJM010000464.1 GCA_913054205.1 uncultured Rhodospirillaceae bacterium | reverse complement strand
AGACCGACACCGAGCCCCATAGAAAATCGCACGAAACTGAGCGCAATATTGCGAGGTAAGCTGGTTATTCTAAGCTTCGCCAGGGAAACGCCCAGCATTATTAACATGAGCGGTATCGCAAATTGGCCATAAATGCGCGTTGTGTTAGCAATCCAGGCCGGCAATTCATATTCTGTGATCATCACCAATAGCGCAGCTAATACCGCATAAACCAATGGATTCCGGGACAGCTCTCGAAGTGAGAACGTTCCCGATGCAATGCTTAAGCCGACCGTAAATTGTGTAAGACTTACAATTGTATAAACAATGATTGCAAATGCGAGCCCTTTGTCACCAAAGGCCAGAAAACATAGCGGCAATCCTACATTCCCGGTGTTCGGTATCATCACCGTTGCGAGATATGTTTGCAAATCAAGCTGGGCTATTTTCAATATGGCGACACTGATGACAAAAAACAGTACCAAGGCGACAACGATGACCAATGCAATGTCGGCAAAAGCCTGGGGATCAGTGTCTAAACGTGTCAAAGTTGAGAAAACAAGGAGCGGCGTTCCCAGATTAAACACCAAGGACGTCACAAATTCAGCATCAAATGGCTTGTCCAGTTTGGCCCAACCATAGCCGAAAGCAGCACCAAAAAAGACCGGTGCAAGGATTGAAAACAATTGCGTAATCATGGAGGAAGTTGTGCAACAGGATCATTGACCCGTCAAGTTGGGCACTTTTCAGAAACCTCGCTTTAAATAAGTTTAGTCTACCCAAACAATGCGGAGAATATTGGTTGCACCCGGCGTTCCAAACGGCACGCCGGCAGTGATGATGAGCCGCTGGCCGGAGGACGCAAATTCCTCATTTGCCGCAACTTCTATCGCACATTCGACAACTTCATCAAATTCTTGAAACAATGGAATTTTCACCGGATGAACACCCCAGGCTAGGACCAATCGTCGAGCAGTTTCGAGGATGGGAGTGAGCCCCAAAATGGGGACTTCAGGACGTTCTCGTGCTGCCCGCAATGTGGTCGATCCGGTTTGCGTAAAAGTGACAATCGCTGCGGCATCAATGTTTTGTGCCACTTGACGCGCTGCCGCTGTAATTGCATCTGCGTCTGTGCCGCGCGGCTGCCGACGATCGCGCATTCTGAGGATATCGTAATGTTCGTCCTGCTCGGCACGCTCGATAATTCTGTTCATCATTGAAACAGCTTCTAGCGGAAAGTCACCGGCGGCGGTTTCCGCCGACAACATCACCGCATCAGCGCCATCAAAAACAGCTGTTGCTACATCTGAGGCTTCTGCTCGCGTCGGCGTCGGCGAATTTATCATACTTTCGAGCATTTGCGTCGCAACGATTACTGGCTTGCCTTCCACTCTCGCACGGCGAATGATCTTTTTCTGCAATCCCGGCACATCCTCAGGCGGTGCCTCAACACCAAGATCACCGCGCGCCACCATAAGGGCATCTGCCAACTCAACGATTTGGTCCAAATGTTCGATTGCCAGAGGTTTTTCCATTTTCACCAGAACGCCCGCCCGACCTGCGATCAATCGCCGCGCCTCAGCCACATCTTCGGGACGCTGGACAAATGATAACGCAATCCAATCCACGCCGAGATTAAGTGCAAATTGGAGATCACGTCGG
Organism: uncultured Rhodospirillaceae bacterium; assembly: GCA_913054205.1. Lineage (GTDB taxonomy): Bacteria > Pseudomonadota > Alphaproteobacteria > Rhodospirillales > UBA2165 > TMED23. The sequence goes on along the minus strand of CAJXJM010000464.1, from coordinate 814 downwards.
TCTTTGTCGGTAAGCGCCGACATCGGTAAAACCGCGCCCGGGATATTTATACCTTTGTGGTTCGATAAGATTCCGCCGACGACAACCTTGGTTTCAATCGATGTGCCATGGTTCTTCTCAACCACAACTTTTAACTTGCCGTCATCAAGCAACATCTCTACGCCGGGCTCTAACGATGGATAGATTTCTGGATTGGAAATTGAAACACGCTCGACGTTACCATCCGTATCGTGGTCTGAATCGAGTATTAGCTTTGCCCCATTTTTGAGCTCAATTTTACCGTCGGCAAAGTTACCAACACGAATCTTGGGGCCCTGGAGGTCTGCAATAATTCCTATCGGTCGATCAAATTTTTTCTCAATTTCGCGGATTGTATCATATCGTTCTTTGTGTTCCTCGTGAGTACCGTGGCTGAAATTGAGTCGAAACACATCGGCACCTGCCTCAAATAGACTGGCAATAATTTCTGGTGAGGTACTTGAAGGACCTAAGGTGGATATAATCTTGGCAGCGCGTTCTCTTCTCATAAACTCAAGCATAGGTACTTTTCTCGGGAAGTCATCTGTAAAAAAAGTTCAATAAGACTTTATATATTGGCAGACTATTTTATCGGGTATGGATAAAAACGCCCGTAACGGATATGATCTGCAGCATGTTTGGAATTTTTTCAAAATCAAAAAAGACTTCCTCCAAGAAGAAGCCTGGAAAGAAGAAATCGAAAAAAGGTGATGCTGAGGCCAATACCGAGGCCAGCAGCCAACCAAAATCTTTTTTTCTGAAGATGCAGCGGCGCCATCAGACTCTCCCTCCAGTA
>CAJXJM010000463.1 GCA_913054205.1 uncultured Rhodospirillaceae bacterium | reverse complement strand
ATTCCTATTCTATCTCATTGAGACGAAGCAGGGCGATCCGATGGACCTGCGCCAAAGCTTCGTTGAATTCTGTATCGACGTCATTGTTGACGCGTTCCCGAAATTTTTCCAGAATTTCCGTCCGGTGATAGCCGCGCACCGCGAGGATAAACGGAAAGCCGAATTTCTCTTTGTAGTGATTGTTAAGGCTTTGAAAGGCTTCAAACTCTTGCGGCGTACAATTACCGAGATCGGCGCTGGCCTGTTCGGAGGTGGACTCGGATGTCAGTTCGCCGCTGATCGCCAACTTGCCGGCAAGATCTGGATGGGCGCGCAAGAGGGCAAGTTTGGTATCATAATTTGCATCATCTAAGATAGATCGAAAGACCACATGAATGCCGTCTGGAGTATCTTGAGCATCTTCCATTTCAGGGTCAGGTGCTATTTCCCACACTGCTTCTGCAATCCACGGCGAATGCTCATAGACGCCGCCGAAGCAAGCAACGAAGTCGTCCTTATTCATTCTGCTCGGAACATTAACTTGAAACATTACGCTTCCTCATCGAAAGGATGGGTTTCACGCCAATGACGGGCGATATCCACCCGGCGGCAGAACCAGACATTGTCTTGGGAGCGGGCGTATTCGACGAATTTTTTGAGCGCTTGGAAGCGACCCGGTCGTCCGACAATGCGGCAATGGAGACCAACCGACATCATTTTGGGCTCGGTCTCACCTTCGGCGTAGAGCGTATCAAAACTATCTTTGAGATAATTAAAAAACTGGTCGCCGGCATTGAAACCTTGCGCGGCGGCAAATCGCATATCGTTGGCATCAAGAGAATAGGGCACAACTAAATGGGGGCTATTTTCGATTTTGGACCAAAACGGCAGTTCGTCTGAATAGTCGTCGGCATCATAGAGAAAACCGCCTTCCTCAGCGATGAGGCGGCGCGTATTAGGACTGGTGCGACCTGTATACCAACCCAGCGGGCGCTCACCAGTTGCCTCTTTATGAATTTTGATCGCCTGATAGAGATGTTCTTTCTCAACCGCTTCCGGCACATATTGATAGTCGATCCAACGCAGACCGTGACTGCACAACTCAAACTCATTTTTGAGCGCGGCTTCTACGACATCGGGGTTGCGTTGCAGCGCCATCGCTATGGCGAAGATTGTGATCGGGATTTCATAGTCTTTGAACAAATTGAACAAGCGCCACACGCCAACCCGGCTGCCGTATTCATAAAAGCTTTCCATGCTCATATGTCGAACGCCTTCACGTGCATCGGCCCCGATTATTTCCGACAGGAACGCTTCGGAAGCTTCATCACCATGCAAGATGCAATTCTCGCCGCCTTCTTCGTAATTGATAACGAATTGCAAGGCGATCTGCGCACCATCCGGCCACTTGGCGTTTGGTTTTTCTGCGCCATAGCCGATGAGATCGCGAGGATATCGTTTAAAATCGTTCATTTTATATGCCTAGGCATTTGCACGGGCTTCGATGACATCGGCAAAAACCGATTTGAGGTCATTGCTGTCGACGGGTGCCTCGAGTTTCATTTCAGCTTCAGCTTTTTCGAGATGGCGGGCCATTAAATCGCGGCTTTTGGCAGCATCACCGGCGCTTACAGCCTCGACGATATTGATATGATCCTCATCGACGCAAAGTAGGTGCCCTGGCGCCTCATAAAGTGCAAGTGCGAGTGAAGATTGCGCGACAAGTTGGCGCAATAACTCTTGAATGGGCCGATTACGGGCGACGCGCGCCAGCTCAACATGAAATTCGCCTGCTAATCTGATTGCACCAGAACGATTGCCCGTTTGAATGGCCGTATTTTCGCGATTAACGATTTCTTTGAGAGCAGCCACGTCTTCAGAGGTGCAGTGTTCGCACGCATCATCAATGATGCCGATTTCCAGCAAACGCCGGGCTGCAAAAATCTGGCGCACATCTTCCGCTGCTGGGGTTGCGATAACGGCGCCTTTGTTGGGACGTAGTTCGACGACTTTGTCTAAAGACAGGCGAAGCAATATCCGGCGAATGATCGTTCGGCTGACACCAAAGACCGAGCAAAGCTCGCTTTCCTTCAGTTTAGCACCCGGAATCAGACGTTGTTCCAGCACCGCGCTAAAGACTTGATCGTAAATCCATTCGTCAGAGGTTTCGCTTTGTCTGTTCATCAATTCTATTCGCCAAAATTAAAGTTAAATAAAATTGTATACGAAAATGATACAAAAAGAATACACAAATTGCAACAAAAAGGTCGCTTATCTCGTCATTATCGGGAAACATCATTATTTTTCAAAAATATGAAGGTACATTCTTCTTCTAATTTATCGAAAAAACCGCGGAAATATGCAAATTAATCGTTGCATCTCGGTTGTAATCTGAAGTACCATGTTTTCAATATTGAGAACAATAACCATATTGAAATGGATACAATATTACGGAGGCTATCCCTCAAATGGGATTTTTAAC
>CAJXJM010000462.1 GCA_913054205.1 uncultured Rhodospirillaceae bacterium | reverse complement strand
TGGCATGAACTACCGAGATCACGCTGAAGAGCAAAATCTCGATATCCCGTCAGAACCGGTGTTGTTCATGAAAGCAACCTCCGCCATTTGCGGGCCGAATGATAATATCGAAATTCCCAAAAAATCCAAAAAGACGGATTGGGAAGTTGAACTCGGTGTGGTGATTGGCCGAGAAGCTAAATACGTCTCCGAAGAAAATGCGCTCGATCATGTTGTTGGCTATTGCGTCATTAATGACGTGTCAGAACGTGAATTCCAAATCGAGCGGGAAGGGCAATGGGTCAAAGGAAAATCCTGTGATACGTTTGGCCCCATTGGCCCCTACCTTGTGACCAAAGATGAAATCCCAGATCCGCAAAAGCTTGATGTGTGGCTCGAGGTCAATGGTCACCGATATCAGGAAAGCAATACCGACCAAATGGCTTACGGCGTAGCTTTTTTAGTCTCCTACATCAGCCAGTTCATGAGCCTCCAGCCGGGAGACATCATATCAACCGGTACCCCTGGCGGCGTCGGCATATTCCTACCGGAACCAACATTCCTAAAACCGGATGATGTTGTCACTCTTGGCATTGAAAATCTTGGCGTTCAAACCCAAAAAGTGGTGCAGGGATAAGCCTGCCTTACCTGGCGCGGCTCAAAGTCCAGCGATAGTCTTCCTTTGGATTTATCGTCTGGGTCCAGCTTTTTAAAATAGTGACGTCTAGAGCCTTTCGATCAATTCTGCGAATAATCTCTGCCGCGTCCCAATTCGTTAGGGCAATGGCGTGAAGGCGTTCTTGAGCTTCTTTATGGACCGGATCATTGATCAGGTCGGTTGTTTCATCGGGATCGTCGATCATGTCGAAAAGCTCGCTCGGGAAGGGCCATGTCGGCAACGATGCCATTGCGCACGGATGAACTCGTTTCAATCTCTGAAAACCCGGCACACCCCAGCAATCTTCCCGGCCATTGGTCAACGCAGAGAAAAAGAATATTTGGCTGGTCGCTCATTTTAATTTACTCGGCTGCTTGGTCTGCCCGGTTGTTGGCAGAGTGTTGCTTGGTGAGGTTCTGTGCCGCTTCACGCAACAGGGCCACTTCGGTACCGGCGGTCGTCAAATTGTAACCACTATCAAAAATTTCCTGCCAGCCTTTTTTACCATAGGGAATTGTACCCATTAGTTTGCCCGTTCCCTCGATGGCCGTTTTGGCTTTTTCTATTAAAGCGACAAATTCCGGGTCTTCATATTGAGCAAATTTTCCGATGCTGCACGAAAGGTCATTGGGTCCGATAAAAAGCATATCAACACCGTCTACAGCGCCAATTTCAGCAATATTCTCGACCGCGTCAGGCGTTTCTATTTGGCAAATAATGAACGTATTCTCAGCCGCCGTCTGAACATAATTGGCAGCGTCCATACCATAATTGGTCGCCCGTATCATACCTGGCGCCATGCCTCGCTTGCCGAGCGGAGAGTAGCGACACATCTCTACAATATCCTTAGCTTCTTGAGCGGTGGTTACGGTCGGGAACATTAAGCATTCTGTCCCCGCATCCAACGCTTTTTTGACATAGGCTTCATCGGCTCTTGGCACGCGTAACAGTGATGTGCAATTTGACGCAGACATCGCTTGCAGTTGGACAGAGAGGCCTTTGACATCACCATAACCATGTTCATGATCTATCAATAGAAAATCGAAACCTGCTAAAGCCAGAATTTCGGTGGTTGTTGGATTGTCCATACTGGTCCAACAGCCAAGCGCTTTTTCGCCAGCGTTCAACATCTTTTTCAAGCGATTTTCTCTATACATTTTCCAAACCCTTCGGTGGTTAATTATTTATTGCCCTAAGGCTTTTTAGATTGTGGACGTGAACGTGGTGACCGATTTCTATGTCGCTTGACGCCGCGCCGATCGTTTCACCATATTTATTGATTGCTGTTCCTGCCGCAATTTTTGTGACCGCGAATTTGTGGCATAAGGGAATGTCTTCGTTGACTGTAATTTCGGAAATAGACTCGCCCGCTTTGACGCGCAAGGTTTGTCCCGCTGAAGCATTTATGAGCGCCGTTGCGATTTGATCTTTTTGATTTAAAACGATGGCATCCCAGTTGCTCATATCGAGGGCCCCATTCGCGCAAATGCCTCACCGCCTTCCTCCATTTTTTCGCCCCAGGTTTCAGCCCCAGAGGCAATATCGAGCATGGTATCAAATAAATCTTCAGCAGCTTCTTCTAATGATTTATCACCAACAAAAACACTTGAGCATTTAAAATCCAGTTGTTGCTCAAGGCGTGCGCAAGTTTCGGGATTACCGCTTATCTTAATTGTCGGCGCGATGGAATTCACAAAGCTGTTTCCAACACCCGTGGAGAACATAATGAGCTGGCTGCCTGACGCTGAAAATCCAGTAGGAGATTCAGGTGCATAAGCGGGTGCATCCATTAAATGAAAGCCCGGTCCTTTCGGTGCTTCAGCCCAGCCA
>CAJXJM010000461.1 GCA_913054205.1 uncultured Rhodospirillaceae bacterium | reverse complement strand
CGGCCTGCCGCGGCAAGAACGCCAAAGTGTCCTGGACCCAAGTTGAAACGGGCTCAGCGATTACGTGGAAATATCCGAGTTGCATTTTGCAAGGTGATAACAGCGTCGGAGAGTTTTATTCAGTTGCCATCACCAATAATTATCAGCAAGCCGATACCGGCACAAAAATGATCCATCTCGGTAAAAACACCCGCTCTAGGATTATTGCCAAAGGTATCTCGGCTGGAAAATCGCAAAGCACCTATCGTGGACTCGTCAAAATGATGCCAAAGGCTGAAAATGCCCGCAATCATACGCAATGTGATTCTTTGCTGATCGGCAAAGAATGCGGTGCCCATACGGTGCCCTATATTGAAAGCCGCAATAAATCGGCCAAAGTTGAACATGAAGCGACAACCTCCAAAATCGCTGATGATCAACTGTTTTATTGCCGCCAGCGCGGCATCTCCGAAGAGGATGCAGTTGCGCTGATCGTCAATGGTTTCTGCCGCGAGGTGTTGCAGGAACTGCCCATGGAATTCGCCGTTGAAGCGCAAAAGCTCGTCGGCATTAGTTTGGAAGGAAGCGTCGGTTAAGACGCTCAAGGAAAGTAGAAATTTAAATGTTAGAAATTAAAAACTTACACGCCAGAGTCGGCGATACGGAAATTCTCAAAGGTGTTGATCTGAAGATTGAGGCGGGCGAGGTCCATGCGATCATGGGTCCAAACGGTGCTGGTAAATCGACTTTGTCTTATGTCTTATCTGGCCGCGATGGTTATGAAGTCACAGAAGGCTCGGTGGTTTACAAGGGCAAGAACCTTTTGGATATGTCGCCCGAAGAACGTGCTGGTGAAGGCGTGTTTCTCGCCTTTCAATATCCTGTTGAAATCCCTGGTGTCTCGACAATGAATTTTCTCAAAGCCGCTGTCAATTCGGTTCGAAAATACCGCGATGAAAGCGAATTTGATGCGATGGATTTCCTAAAATTTGTCCGTGAGCAAACAAAAATCCTCAATATTGATAATAATATGCTGAAACGCGCGGTGAATGTTGGCTTCTCCGGCGGTGAAAAGAAGCGCGCAGAAGTTCTCCAGATGGCCGTGCTCAGACCGGCACTGGCGATTTTAGATGAAACTGACAGTGGCCTCGACGTGGACGCTCTCAGGATTGTTGGCGAAGGCGTTACCGCGCTACGCTCGCCGGAGCGCTCAATGCTCGTGATTACCCATTACCAGCGTTTGCTCGATTACATCGTACCCGATGTGGTGCATGTCTTGGCTGACGGCAAGATTGTCGATACCGGCGATAAAAATCTCGCCATGGAGCTTGAGAAAAACGGCTATGCCGACTATGTGGAGGCGGCAGCTTAAATGAGTGAACTGTCCCCCATAAGCCAAAGTTTTGTTGATCAGCACAGCGCTGCTGAATTCACGAGCACTCTGCCGTGGCTCGATCAGTTGCGAGCTGAGGGGCTGAATAGCTTTTCAATGCTTGGCTTGCCAACGCCGCGGATTGAAGCCTGGAAATATACCAATCTTAACGTGCTGGAAAAATTGGACGTTGCGCGACCTTTAGAAAGTGTGAGCATTGATGCGGCCAGTCTTGCCTGGTTGCCGGAAGAAATGGCGACCCACAAACTGGTTTTTGTAAACGGATCTTACGAGGCTGGGCTTTCGGATATCGGTGATCTCACTGCTGGCGTTAAAATCATGTCGCTCGCTGAGGCCATGGGCAAAGAGCCGGCGCTGTTAGAAGCCCATCTTGGCAAAATTGCATCGGTTGAAACGGCACCGGTGTTGGCGCTTAACACGGCGTTTATTGAAGACGGTTATGTTGTGGTAGTGGAGAACGTCCAGCTTGATAAACCAATCGAAGTCATTTTTGCCAATCAAGGTGCTGCCGCCCATCACCCACGCAACCTGATTGTTGCTAAAGACAATGCGCGGGCGACCATTTTGGAGCGCCATGTTGGTTTCGGCGATGACAGTTATCTCGCCAATCACGGCTGCGAAGTGTTGGTTGAAGGCGGATCGCATATTCGCCATTACAGATTGCTGGAAGACAGTGCTGCGGGCATTAATCTCTCAACGACCAATACCAGCATCGGCAAAGACTCAACCTATGACAGTTTTATTCTGTCGATCGGCGGTAAATTGAGCCGCAGTGAAATTCATGTGGCTTGCGAGGCTGGCGGAGCGCACACCAATCTTAATGGTGTCTATGTCGCGAGGGACAGCCAGCATGTGGATCACACAACGCATATTGATCATCTCGTGCCGAACACGACGTCCAAGGAAACTTATAAGGGCGCATTGGATGATAAGGCGCGGGGGGTTTTCCAAGGCGCGATTGTCGTGGCTAAGGGCGCCGATGGCACCGATGGGCGGATGAGCAATAAAACATTGCTGCTGTCAGATAATGCAGAAATTGACGCCAAGCCTCAGCTCGAAATTTATGCCGACGATGTTCTGTGTGCCCACGGCTTTA
>CAJXJM010000460.1 GCA_913054205.1 uncultured Rhodospirillaceae bacterium | reverse complement strand
GGAAAGTCCGATTTGAGAAACTGTATCGAGTGTGGGGTATTTTACTGCTGTTTTTCCTCATCCTCGGCGGTATTACCTTCGGTGTGTTTACGCCAAATGAGGCCGGTGGTATTGGCGCTATTGGCGCATTGCTGTTTGCCATGCTGCGTAAAAAAATGTCCTGGCAGATATTATTTGAGTCTCTTGTTGAGGCAGCGCAGACCACAGCAATGGTGTTTATGATCGCAATCGGTGCCTTGATACTCAATAATTTCATCGCCCTCGCCGGTATTTCCTCCGGCGCAATCAAATGGATCGAATCCTATAATCTGGCACCAATGCATGTGTTGCTGATCATCTTGGCCTTTTTAGTGGTCCTCGGCACCGTGGTTGAGGGTTTGGCCATGATTTTCCTCACTGTGCCGATTTTTGTGCCGGTCGTCGAAGGCTTGGGATTTGATTTAATTTGGTTTGGTATTGTTTTGGTGATGATGGTTGAGATCAGTCTTATCACGCCGCCGATAGGGCTAAACGTGTTTGTCATGAAGTCGATGATGCCGGACGTGCCGCTCGGTACGATTTTTAAAGGAATTGGACCCTTCTTTGTGGCAGATATGTTTCGCATTACGATTGTTGTCGCCTTCCCAGCCGTGGTGCTGTGGCTACCGAGATTGGTGTACGGGCCAGGATAACGTGGCCGATAGATACTTCGGTTTATTGTTGCGCATATCGAAGCTCACATCGATTTGCCGCTTGTTTTAGATCATCCAAATAAAATGCCATAAACTCGTCCTCACTGTGCGAGGCGCGGCGCCAGACAATGTTGATACAGCCGAGCACAATTGCTTCGTTCATGATCGGCATGGCAATTGCCGATAATTCATCGTCGAAGCCAAATTCATTGGCCTCGCCTCCGGTAAAGCCGACGTCGCGAGGGGCCACTCCATTTTCTCTAATTTTTTCAAGGTCGGACTCTAATTCCTCAAAATCTTTAACCTGCATATGATAGGGGTTTTTTGAGGCCTTAATTTTCTTGAATAAATTCTTTCTTATTTTGTCTGAGCAAAACGCAAGATACGCCCTGCCGACGGCGCTTTTGGTCATGTTAACTTGCAAGCCAATGGGGTCTATTTTGAGGCGATAGGGACTGGACGCACGGCTGGTTTCAATGAGCTTCATCATGTCGCCGCCAGATTGGTCGAGCATAAACAAATCCGATGGCCATTTTATCTTTTGCCGCAGATTTTCTAGAACCGGCGCGGCTGCTTCACTCACTCTATCTTGAAAATTCAATTTATTGCTGAGTGTCCGCAAGCCAATCGTATTGCGATATTTAGAATCACTGATGCCTTGCCTCACCATGCCGGTTTCGGCGAGTGTTTTCAGAATGCGCAATAATGTTGGTTTTGATAACTCAGTTTCGAGGTGTATCTCGTGCAGACTGGCTGGGCCCATGTCATGCAAGGATTTGAGAACATTTATGCCGCGCTCTAAGGAGCGGATGGATTTGACATTTGCCATAGGGAAAGTGGCCTCGCTAACCGTTTCACCCAGTGTAATATGACTGGACGGACATTGTCACTCGGATCAGTTGGAATTAGGAAAGTTTCATTGCCTCGATCTTGACCGAATGGACATAGGAAAAAGGTCGGTGGTCGGAAAGGGTAACATTTTTGAAACCGGCTTTTTCTATTTCAGTGATTAAAGCATCTTCTTCGAGCGCTCCGCCGAGAGACGTATTATAGGAAAGTGGATCGGACAGAACTTCGGCGGGCAGGTCTTCGGTCTTGATCAAATCGCGCGCCACCAACTTTCCATTCGATTTCACCACCCGAAATGCCTCGGCAAATGCTTTCTCCTTGCTGATTGCCAAATTGAACGACGCATTGGCGATGATGATATCTGCGCAAGCGTCAGCTAGGGGCAAATATTCAATATCCCCGCAAATATTAATTAACAACTGTTGATAATTAATTTTGGGGAGCATCTCGAACGTCATATCAACAGAAATTACGGTGCCGCGGGGCAGGCGGGTCGAGGCGATGTAGCTATCAACACCTGCGCCAGAGCCGAGATCAACAACAGTTTCGTCGCCGCTAAATTCAAGGCCCTCAAAAAGATAGCCGCAACCCGAATAGCCCTCAATGAGAGCAGGCGGCAGAGACTCAATCAGGTCAGAAGGATAGCCATGCTCAATCGCCTTCGCCGCCCCATTTTCACCGATCTGGTTCGCATAGCGTCGCCTAATCTGCGCCTTGACCTGCTGTTCCCACGTTTCCGTCATGTGCTCAGGATAAAGAAAAAGGGGCGTCTCACAAGAGCGCGCCCCTTCAATTTTCATTATATACCGAAATTAGTGCGGCATATGATCTGGGTTCCAGAAGGTGCCGGAGCGGATCATGCCGGCGATACGTTCGCCATGTTCAATCCAGCTGTTTTCGTTGAGTTTCGCTTGCTCTTCGGTATCAACTTCGACGCGCTCAACGCGGCAATCCCATTTGCCGTCGCCCAA
>CAJXJM010000459.1 GCA_913054205.1 uncultured Rhodospirillaceae bacterium | reverse complement strand
TTCCCATAAGGCTTTGACCCGCTAGACCTAGTCGGTTGGGGAGGTGTCTGAATATTTGAGGCCCGACAAATCGAACATCAGGCGGTTATTTTCAAAACCGTTCTGAAAGCACAAAGAATAAAGTATGACAACCAAAACACGTAAACAGTCTTATACAATCCCCTGCTCATCAGTGTTCAGAGATATGGTTTCCAAGCTTGCCGAACGCCGTTTGGTGAACGTTGCTGATTTGGCCCGATCCGTGCTTTTGGTGATTCCGGAAGAGGTTATCAGAACGTTTCCCGATCCGGGTGGTCCACCGCCGGGAGACCGCGAAGAAACGGTTTTAAAGTCCGGTCCATCAAAAGGCCGGCCGTGGCGGCGAAAGCCCCGTTTACAGGCCCGACTATCGCCGGGCTATGACGTTTCGATTGTGAGACGAGCATTAAATCTGGCTCTCATACTCGATGACGGCCAACATTCTGTCAAAATTCACAACGCGCAAACAGAAAAAGCGGCTGCGGAGTCTGAAAAGGCTGAAAAAGCGAGTAAAGCAAAACAAGACGCCAAGGTGGCGCAAGAGGCAGAAACAAAAGCTTCGATTTCAGCGGTGAAGGAGATGAAACAGGAAATGGAGCGCCTGCAGGCAATCGTTTCGGTTCTGTTATTTTCGCCTTTGGCAGGCGGCGTTCAGAGCCGAGCAGACGCCCTCCATGTTTTGGGCTTCGCGCCCGCTGGTATGCCCGATCGCAGTACGGTCAGATCGCGGTTTCGCATGTTGGCGACAATTCATCATCCCGACAGCAATTATGGTAATCATCAGCGCATGAGCCAATTGAACGCAGCGATGGATTTGCTAAACGCTTAAACCTGATTATGGTGCGGATCTAATTGTTACGCTTTGGTAACGCCGTCGACGCGGCTAATGCGTTCAATCCCTTTAAAAGGACGTTTTTCGTCGATCAATCGGACAGTTTCAGACACTGCGTAAAAACCATCCTCGTCCGTTTCGGCTTCGATGACAGCGCTATCTTTCCAAATTCCGGGCTGGGTTCCAGGGGCTTTTACGCGCAATTCAAAGACGTCGCCCTCCTCGCCGTCAATTTTAACAAGTTTGAGAAATGTTCCCGGCAATGGCAAGCCTATATTACTGGTGACGTCCGTTTCGAAATAAAGTGCTGTATTGACGGCTGAAGTACCGCTGCCGGTAAAGCTCGCTAAAATTGGAACTTCAAAATTGGTTTGCTCCAAGGCAAGTTTTTGCAAACGGTAGCGGGCCTTATCGGTAATGATACCGCTGACGATCCATATCAAATCAAGATTTCTGAAAAAGGCTTTGCGAAGGAGAACGTCTTCTTCCAATCTCGTGATGAGCCCAAATAGCGGCATCAATTCGGTGATATGAATAGAAGGCGAGGGCGAGACAAGATTGTCTCCTTTACCCGCCGAATTTTCTTCTTGGCCAAATCGGTCAATGTAGAGAGTGCCGCCATTGCGCAAGACAGCATTTAGCACAAGATTGCCGCTGCCGGTCCGGTGCCAGGGCGCATCGTCAACAACAACAGGCGCGCGCGCACTTAATGCCGGGAGGATTTCCGCCAAGGCTTCCTGATTGGCACACATGGTGACCTGCGCCGTCGCAATGGCTGGCATGGTGTCGGAAGTGGTGCCGCTAAAATGCACTTTTGCGGTGGTCTCAGGCGTTACCTTTGCCCGCGCTTTTTTTGCCGCCCCTTTGCGCCAGGATTTGGTTATTTTTTTGAATTCTGTTGATTTCAGATCTTTGACGGGTTCGCTGCACAGCAATATTTCCGCTCCTTGATCGGCGGCATATTTTAAAGCGTTTGCGAATGGCAGCCCTTCTGCGGCAAACACCAATCCGGGTGAGGTTTGATCAACAATATGTTTAAAGCCGTAAAATTGGTCGGGCAGGAGAGCGAAGGTTGGATTGATATGGATCGCCGGCACACCAATATCCATCGCCGCCAATTGCACCAATGCATTTTGGATGCCGTTCTTCGAGATCAATAAAACCGGGCGCGTTGGTGATAAATCGCGAACGGCAAACGCTTGCGCAATGGCGCGCATTTGTTTGAGGGCATCATCATAGGTGATCTCTTCCCAGACCGGAAAATCATCATCGGTTTGAAAAAGCTTTGCCATGAAAAGGCGGCTCGGCTCCTCGGCAGCCCATTTGCGAAGCCAGGCACCGTTATTTTCATCTGGCGTAGGCAGCGCGTAGGGCGAGCGCAAGATCAAGCTGCCATCCGGCAGACGTTTCACATCTACCGCCGCTCTTTTAAGATCAATCTTGTATTTTGCTGGCGTTTCAGCTGGTTCGGCCAAACTATCCCCCTACAGAAAATGCTGTTCCTCGATAATAACATTTCTTGCAAAAATTACGCGATAAAAAAGCCCGGAAGCTGAGGCAACCGGGCCTTTAAAAAAATTTAACGAAACGTTCTTATCTGCGGTCACCCATGAGATGCATCAACATGATAAAGAGGTTCAAGAAGT
>CAJXJM010000458.1 GCA_913054205.1 uncultured Rhodospirillaceae bacterium | reverse complement strand
CGCATCGCCTTTGATCGCCGCCCGGCGCTCCAATGGATCAATCAACACATGGCCAGTCTCGAGCGCGTTTTTGTAATCGGCAAAATCTTTGACCTCAATCACCGCGTTGGTGAGGAAGCGATGGGCTTGTGTGCGATTGCTGGCTTCGATCGGACCAAAGCTGACCGCCACGATGCTGGTATCAAACACACATACAATTCCCTGCATTGGGCGCACCCAGCGAATAGCATGATCGGCCCAGCGCATTGATTTTGGCCATGGCAAGGCTTGCATCGCGCTTTCAATCAGACCAACCAACAGCTCAGCTGTCTTTTGACCTTTTTTCTCGATCACGGAGAAATAGAACTCGCCCTTATCGGTCTCGCGTTTCTCAACTTCATCCAGTGTTAGCCCAACAGAACCCAAAAATCCCTGCACAGCCTTTTCCGGCGCGTCGGTTTTAGGGCCGCGGCGCTCTTCGGAGATATCAGGTGTTTCGGTTGGCAAGCCATCGACCACGAGCGTCAAGCGGCGCGGCGTGACAAACGTGACCGCGCTTTCAAACTCCAAACCAGCGTCTTTGAGGCCGTCACAAACCAGGCGCTTCAAATCATCGGCCGCCTTAGCTTGCATGCGGGCGGGGATTTCTTCGGAGAGAATTTCAAGGAGGAGTTCAGCCATTACGCTTCTCCCTCCCCTTGCGTCTCAAGCCAGGCTTCGCAGCAGCCTTTTGAGAGCGCGCGCACACGTAGAATATAAGCTTGGCGTTCGGTGACGGAAATCACGCCGCGTGCATCGAGTAAATTAAAGCGGTGAGAGGCTTTGATGCATTGGTCATAGGCCGGCAGGGGAAGCGGCTTTTCCAACGCGAGCAAGCTCATGCATTCTTTTTCAGCGTCTTCGAATTCGCGCGTCAGCATGTCGACATTGGCGTGCTCAAAGTTGTGAGCCGAGAATTCCTGTTCGGCTTGCAGATAAATATCGCCGTATGTGACGCCCTTGCCGTTCCAGTCGAGGTCATAAACGTTTTCAACCCCTTGGATATACATCGCGAGGCGCTCCAGGCCATAAGTGAGTTCTGCTGCCACAGGATTACAGTCAAAGCCACCGATTTGCTGGAAATAGGTGAACTGGCTGACTTCCATACCGTCGCACCAGACCTCCCAGCCGAGGCCCCAAGCGCCAAGGGTCGGGCTCTCCCAATCATCTTCAACAAAGCGAATGTCATGCAGGTCTTTATCGATGCCGAGCGTATAGAGGCTTTCGAGGTAAAGCTCCTGCACATCGGCGGGGCTCGGCTTCAAGATCACCTGATACTGATAATAATGTTGGAGGCGGTTCGGATTCTCGCCATAACGACCATCGGTAGGGCGCCGGGACGGCTGCACATAGGCGGCATTCCACGGCTTTGGTCCAAGCGCACGAAGCGTCGTCGCAGGATGAAAAGTACCGGCCCCCATCTCCATATCATAGGGCTGTAATAGGACGCAGCCATAGTCAGCCCAATAGGACTGCAATTTCAGGATAAGGGATTGAAAATCCTGCTTATTTTGCGGGCCGTCGCCCATATCAAATTCCGCCTAAAATTACCGTGTGATTCGCTATTTTCTACAGTGAGCGTTAGATACTTGGGTAGAGAGCTTGGGTCAAGACGGCGTTTTGCACCATCGGTTTTCCCTATGACACCTGACGGTTAAAACTTGTCGGAATTTAATTTTTTTGAGGTGATTTGCTTGAATTTAGATTTTAAAAATATGACGTAATTAATATAGCAAAATAGGAGTATCGGGAAAATGTCAGTTGTAACCTTACCGAAAGACCATCAGAACAAACACCGTTTGCGCGCGGCTTTGCGCAATATCCACGAATCCTTGGCCGTACAAGCAGAGGCGGTGAAAAGTTTTCGCACCAATATGAGTAGGTTAGAAGCACGCATCAAAATATTGGACGGCACACTCAGCAAATACAGCACGAAAATCGGCACAGTTCAGCAAAAATGCCACCATACAAAAGAAGTGATGCCTGACGCATTGGCTCTAGCCGGCGTTTAATTAAAAACTCTTTCCGTTATTTCCTCCAAACTCTGTCATTTATTTTATGGGAGTTGTTTTCTTCTCCTGCTATACCTTGCTCTCAATCGTATGGCATTCAAATTGAGATCAAATGAGAAAACAAGAAGTAAGACGAGGCTTGGGTAATTTTGTGGCAATTACCCGAAACCGGACAAAAGGACAGTCTTTTGTTCCGCATCCGCGTCGAGCAATTTTTATCGAGACTTCCGGACGCTGCAATCTCGCCTGCCGTTTCTGTGCCTACGATAAAGTGCACCCGGGAGATTTCATGGCGAATGATACGTTTGCTGACGTTTTGCAGCAAACGACTGATATGGGCTTTAACACCATCTGGTTGACACCCATGCTCGGCGAAGTTTTTTCCGACCCTGAGATCGACAACAAATTTGCTCAATTGGAAGCTCATCCGAAGATCGATGCCTATAGTTTTTATTCGAATTTTATTTTAG
>CAJXJM010000457.1 GCA_913054205.1 uncultured Rhodospirillaceae bacterium | reverse complement strand
TCCTATAAAGCAGACCCGAGTGATGGGTTAACGCTAAAAAATTGCCGGATTACCAATGCGGTTCGCTGCTTACCGCCGGAAAACAAACCAATCGGCTCGGAAGTCAAAAACTGTGCGCCCTTTTTGATCAGCGAAATTAAAACCATGGCAAATTTAAAAATTGTCCTGGCCCTCGGCGGCCTTGCACATGGTGCGATTTTGACCGTGCTGGAGGAACGCAAAGCGCTCTTTAAGTTTGGTCACAACGTTTATCACCAATTGGATCGCGTTCTGCTCGCCGACAGCTATCATTGTTCGCGCTACAACACCAATACAGGACGCCTTACCGAACAAATGTTCCATGATGTGTTTGATGAAATTCTGGCGCGACTAAAATAAAAAAATAGGCCGCCGGCATTTCTGCCGACAGCCATTTTGATTTTGTTGGTCCTTATGTATCTTAGGCGTAGAGACTGGAAAAACGTTCAACACGATAAACATCCCAGCCTTTGCCTTGATCTCTTTCATCGATGAAGAGTTCCCAAACTTTATCTTGGGTTTCGTATTCAACTTCAACAATTCTGACATGCCCTAGATCGACTGTGGGATTGTCGGATGGTTCGCCATTATCATCGGTGAGCACGCCGCCGAAGTTAGCGAGTATATTTCCAGTTTCCGGAAGCACCTGCGCGCCACAGATGAACGCGCTGTAATAGGCCTCGTCGCCCGGTCCGCCATAGGACCAAACTTGCTCCACGGATTGGGCATTTGCGTTCACTTTGTATTCGACTACGCGGCTGTAGTTTTCCGCAGCCGGGACTTTTTCCTGGCCGGGGGAAGCTCGGAAGTTACCATTGTCAAAAAGCAAAATAGTACCGCGATCGGTGATTTTGGAATTGTGCTGGTGATATTGCCATTGCAAATCACCGACAGGTTCCAAGAGATGTTTTGCCCAAGGCTCCTTCCAATTTTCATGGTTGCCGAGGATCCAGACCAATTCACCGGTAGCGCGGCTAAACTTAATCACAGCGTCTTGGTGACGGACAGAGATGACAATAGTGTCGTCGCTCGGATCATACACAACGGCGTTGGTATGGCTCCAATCTCTGGAACCGGGAATGCCTTTCATACCCCAATAGCCGTTGAGCGATCCGTAGCCCAGTCTATACGGATCGAGAATATCAAACAGGCTCCAGCGATTGACGACAGAACCGTCACGGGCAAACTCGACAATGACGTCACTGACGACTTCTACGGTTTCTGTTTCAGTATTCTCGATATCTTCGCTGACCGGATAGTTTGGCAGATCTCGCGTCTCTACACTGACGACCAGAAAATTACCGTTCTCTAACTCGAATATTTCGTGATGAAAAGCCTCAGCGTCAACCGGGATTGCTGTATCCGTTTCGGTCTTGAGATCGGGCCAACGAGCTGCGGCGTACCATTCAGTTACGACTTCTCCGAGCATGTTGTATTCAACTGCGCGGTTATCAAAAGAAAGATAAATGATATTGCCGTTTCTTAAGCGTTTGATATCGCCAACCGTGTGTCCGGTTTCGCGGTACCACACGATTTCTCCGTGCGTATCAACAGCAACGAGATAGCCATAATATTTGGCGCCCATACGAGCAGATTTGCGAACACCGAATACCGTAACGCCCGGCTCCATTCTTGCCGCTTCAAGATAACGCACTTCAATGGCAGGAATATCGTCTGGTAGTTCTGCCGTTTCAAATCGAATAGGCTCACCGTGGGCCAAACGATTGCCTTGCGCATCATTCACCGTGACATGAAGCGTATGGTTACGCCCTGCCCGCATTCCCAAGATAATATATTTGTGGTCGGTCTGGGCTTCATCGCTGGTTGGGATAAACCAAAGCCGGTCACCATCGCTTACGGTTACGTCTGCGCAACATGGTTTGTCCGTCTTAAATTCAATGATGCCGGCCAAAGGTGCTTGGCCTGTTGGGTTCAGGGTGAATTTTGGTCCTTCTACAAATGTAAAATCGACCGACTCGCGTAACGCGGGTGCAACGGACATTCAATGTAATCCTTCTAACTAGGTGGTGGTACCTAGTATATACATTTGAATATCGTGCTAATCAACAATATAACATAAAAATAATATATATAATCCATATAATACATTAATAAGATGTTATTATAATTCTCTTGTTGAACAGACAATAGGTTTTTCCCCATCGATTGTTATGCTATATCCCCTTCTAGTTAGGGGATTAATTTAATAATGGAGTCTTGGTGTGGAAATCGTTTGCCTCGATCTTGAGGGCGTTCTTATTCCAGAAGTCTGGATTGGCGTTGCAGAAAAAACAGGGATAGAGGCACTGCGTGATACAACGCGGGACATCCCGGATTACGACGAATTGATGCGGCAACGACTTCGCATAATGGATGAAAATGGATTAGGCCTACCCATCATCCAAGATGTGATAGATGGCCTTGATCCTTTTGATGGCGCCTTGGAATTCCTCGACTGGCTGCGGGAGCATTTTCAAGTTGTTAT
>CAJXJM010000456.1 GCA_913054205.1 uncultured Rhodospirillaceae bacterium | reverse complement strand
CGACCTTAAGTTCTTCGGTATCCGTGCCACGCGAAATCAACGTGCAGCCGAAATGGCCGGCGCGGAAAAACGGATAGCTGCCGATCTCGACATTCGAATGAGCATCCTGGATATCACTCAGCGGAGCCGCAACGGCACCCTCCGGCAGATAGGACGCAACGGCGATCGATTCCATTTTTTTGCCGCCGACCAAAGTCGAAGCAAGCTCGTCAAACATTGCCCGCATGATTGAAGGGACACCTGCCATCACATAGACATTGTCCATCTGAAAACCGGGGGCTTTCGAGACGGGGTTATCAATCAGCGTCGAGCCAACCGGCACGTCGGCCATTTTAAGCCTGGCTTCGTTCATTCGTTTCGTCGGTATAAAACTTTCCAATAGGGCTTTGGCTTCCGGGTTGCGATAAATTTCAACACCGAATGCTTTGGCAACGCAGAGCGACGTAATGTCGTCATGGGTCGGACCAATGCCGCCGGTCGTAAAAACATAGGTATATTTTTCACGCACTTCATTGACCGCATTAATAATCACATCTTCAACATCCGGGATCACCCGCGCTTCTGCCATGCGAATGCCCATATCGGTGAGGCGTTCGGCAAGCCAGCCAAGGTTTGCATCCTTGGTTCTCCCGGAAAGGACTTCATTGCCAATGATTAGGCAGCAAGCTGTAACGGTGTTGTTTTCTGACATATCTCGACCCTGTAATTCTTTTTTTTGAGCCGTTAGAAATGGCGGAATTATCTCAAAAAAGCAAGACTAGATCGTATTTAACAAACCACCTAGTTCTTCGACAGAGGCGCAGATATGGTCGGGCTTAGCCCGATCACGCTCCGCGGCATCACCATAGCCATACTCAACCCAAATCGATGTCACGCCCACGGCTTTGGCGGCGTCCATATCGTGAATGCGATCGCCAATCATCACGGTTTCTTCCAGCACTAAATCAAGCTCAGCAAAAATGTGGCGCAATAAATCTGTTTTAACCGCGCGTGTACCATCGATCTCCGAGCCATATATACGCTCAAACCAATGGTGAAGATCAAAATGCTCGAGGATCGGTCCGATATAGACATGCGGTTTGGTCGAGGCAATGAACAGGCGTTTGTCTGCAGCTGATTGCTTTGCCAAAAGATCGACAACGCCTTCAAAAACCTCATTTTCCAATAGACCTATTGTGCCAAATCTCTCGCGGTAGATGGTTACCGCCCGCTCTGCGTCTAATCCCGTTTCTTCCAGCAATGTTTCAAAAGACGCGCGCAACGGCGGGCCTATAAACCAAAGCAGATCCTCCTCTGGCGGTGATGGCTGGCCGAGTTCGGTAAGAGCATGTTGAACGCAGCGGATAATGCCAAGCTTCGGATCGGTAAGCGTGCCATCCAGATCAACCAGCAGATTTGTGATCACTATAGAAAATCTCTCAAGATCGCGACCAGAGGTATATCCGCCGGCGGCATGGGATAGTCATCGAACTTTTCCAGCCGCACCCATTTAAGCGCTTGGCCTTCTTTTGCAGTCGGCTGGCCTTGCCATACGCGGCACAAATAAAGCGGCATCAATAAATGAAAATCTTCATAGGCGTGCGAAGCAAAAGTCAGAGGTGCCAGGCAGCTTTCGCTGATATCAAGTCCGAGCTCTTCCTGGAGCTCTCGAATTAAGGCAACCTCAGGCGTCTCGCCCTCTTCGACTTTGCCGCCTGGGAACTCCCACAAGCCGGCCATGTTTTTGCCTTCCGGGCGCTGGGCCAATAAAATTCGCCCATCGACATCGATCAGCGCCACGGCGGCAACCAATATAACCGGCACGTCAGGGCGAGCCTCCCGCGCTTCTGCTTCAAGGCAGCTGGGATCAGGTCCGGTAATCGGCATTGATCGAAATATATCCGTGGGTGAGATCGCAGGTCCAAACCGTCGCACTGCCATGACCGATACCGACATCAACGGCGATGTCAATTTCCTGGCCTTTCATGTGCTTGGCCACCGGCGCTTCGTCATAGCCGTCGACCGCCTGCCCAACAGCTGCAATTTCAACACCGCCCATCGAAATAGACATCTTATCGCGATCAGCGCGCTCTCCAGATTTTCCGACAGCCATGACAATCCGGCCCCAATTGGCGTCTTCACCAGCGATGGCAGTCTTAACCAGTGGCGAATTAGCGATAGAAAGTCCGATTTTTTTGGCAGCTGCATCGTCGGCAGCCCCGGAAACTTTAATTTCGACGAATTTGGTTGCGCCTTCGCCGTCTCGAACAACCTGCTGAGCCAGATCAAGCATCACCTCATCCAGCGCCTGCCTGAAGTCCCGCAAATGCGCATCGCCGACGGCGGCGACCCATTCGTGCTTGGCTTGGCCCGTTGCAAATAACAAAACCGTATCACTGGTCGAGGTATCAGAATCGACGGTGATCGAGTTAAAGCTCTGCTCCGCCGATTTCGACAGAAGCCGCTGTAATATGTTTTGCGGTATCGCAGCGTCGGTAAATACAAAGGCCAGCATGGTCGCCATATCCGGC
>CAJXJM010000455.1 GCA_913054205.1 uncultured Rhodospirillaceae bacterium | reverse complement strand
GCCGACCGGATGCTCGACATGGGCTTTATCCCGGATGTCGAGAAGATAGTTTCATTGCTGCCAAAAATTCGCCAAACTTTGTTTTTCTCAGCAACGATGCCGCCGGAAATCAAACGCCTCGCAGATGCCTTCTTGATGAATCCTAAGGAAATTACCGTTGCCCGGCCTGCAACCACCGGTGAAAACATCACCCATGGTATATTGATGGTCGATCATCGCTCCAAGCGCGATCTTTCCGGCCTGCAAAAGAAAAAACGCGATGCCCTTCGCCGGCTTATCAAGCAAGAAAAGGTCAAAAATGCCCTGGTTTTCTGCAATCGCAAAAAAGACGTCGATATCGTCAACAAATCTTTCCTAAAGCATGGTTTTAATTCAGCCACACTGCACGGCGATATGGTTCAATCGGCGCGCATGGCAACGATGGAAAAATTTAAGGCGCGCGAATATGACTTTCTCATTTGCAGTGATGTTGCTGCCCGCGGCCTGGATATCGAAGATATGAGCCACGTCTTTAACTTTGATGTCCCCATACATGCAGAAGACTATGTGCACCGCATTGGCCGCACCGGCAGAGCCGGCAAACAAGGCCGTGCTTTCACGATTGCCTGGCGCGAAGATAAAAAATACATCGATGCCATTGAGAAGCTCACCGGTAAAGATATTCCCCGCATCGAACTCGAAGGCGCTAAAACAGCCGGCGATCCAGTTGCCAAACCGGAAAAGCAAACTGAGATTAAAGCTGACGAAAAGCCAAAAGCAAAACGAAACGCTAGATCCAAAGAAAAATCCGATACCGAAACCAAGAAACCAACGCCGCGTCGCGCCCCAAGAGTGCAAATCGAAAAGAGCAATGCTGCAAATGACGCTCCGATCACCGGCCTCGGCGACCACGTCCCCGCCTTCCTCATGCGGCCGGTGAAGACTTAAATTTCATCTGACTATGGATACGCGGGTCAAGCCCGCGCATGACGAGTTAGAGCAAACTGTCACCGAAATTCCGCTTTACCATTTCCAATGATTTTCTTGTATGATACCAATTGCGTATTCATCCATATGCATTCGGAATACGGCTGGGAGTAAAAAATGCAAACCGTCTTTGTCCAAGTAAAATGTGAACTCGGCCACGTTTATAGCGTCGCTGAGCAGGCGATTGAGAACGTTGATAAAATTTCAGAAATACATTCGACTTCCGGACAGTTTGATTTATTGATCAAATGCTATTTGGACGACTCGGATGATATCGGCCACTTCATTAACGAGAAGATTCAAACTCTGCCCAACGTCAAAGACACCTACACATTGATTACTTTTAAAGCATTTTCATAAAGCACGACTTACCCCAATGACAACGGCGATAAATTTTGACGGCTACAGCACGGACAACAATCGCCCCGTCGGAATTGATGTTGCCACCCGAGAATTCATTCGCGCCTTTTTCCGTTCCGCTGCCCAGGAGCAGTTTCCCTGCGTCTGCCCAACCGACTCTGCTCTGGCATTGTTCCGGCAATATGCGAAAGAAGAACGTATGGACCCCGAGCGTTGTATTGGCACAAATCAAAATGATGCCGATGCGCTGGAGCAGGCAGGTCACCTGTTCCGATATGATCCAGGCATTCTGAAACACATTTGGACTCGGCGCCAATTTGGCCAACGTCGCTATAGTGTCAGTGGATTGGTCCATGCAAGCTCTACCGATAGTGTTATGGATACGGTTGGCCAGTATGTAACCGCGCCCACTCAAAGCTGGGATGCGCTAATCTGTCCTTCAAACTCCATCAAGTCGGCTGTGCTGACTGTCATTGAACATTGGCAGGATTATATAAAAGCCCGCACCGGCGGAGATTTTGACTGTCCTATGCAATTCCCCGTTATTCCACTGGGTACCAACACCCGTCATTTCGATACAATCACCGGCGAGCAGCAACGATCCGAGCAGCGCGAGGCTCTCGAACTCGATGATGATGAGATTGCTATATTATATGCTGGCCGTTTGAATTTCATCGCCAAGGCCAATCCCCTTGCCTTGATGCTGGGTGTCGAACGCGCGGCGATTGAAACAAAAACGCCAATACGTTTAATTTTTTGCGGCTATTTTAATGACGAACTTAATGAAATAGCTTTCAAAGAAGCCGCCGCAGCGGCCTGCAATTTGGCGACCGTATCGTTCATTCGTCACGGCGATAAAGATTTTCCAGATGGTTTTTGGGCAGGCGCTGATATTTTTTGCTCGCTCGTTGACAATATTCAGGAAAGTTTTGGCCTCACGCCGATTGAAGCCATGGCGTCAGGATTGCCGGTTATTGTTTCAGATTGGGACGGCTACCGAGAAACCGTCCGAGATGGAGTTGATGGTTATACCATTCCCACTTTGGCCCCCCGCAAAGGTCTCGGTGATGATCTTGCCTATCGCTATTTCTCCGGCCAGAGCAATTATGGTGATTATCTTGGGGCCACTCAGCAATCAACAGCCGTCGATATAGATGCGCTTGTCGGCGCCCTTAAAGGTTTGAT
>CAJXJM010000454.1 GCA_913054205.1 uncultured Rhodospirillaceae bacterium | reverse complement strand
AGGTGTGAATTACAAGCGCGATCTTTGGCATCATCCTTTGTTGGTGCTTGAAAACGATCACGATTTTTTGGTCCTCGATCGCGGCGGGCCTGAAGAGAATTGCACAGAGTATTGGTTCACCGAAGCGCAAGGGAACGCTCAGATTGTTCTCTAACAAACGCACTCTCGGTCTATTTTTGGCGCTTACCAGCGCTGTCGGCTTTGCGTTCTCAAACACCTTTGCCAGCCTATCTTATCAAAGCGGCGTTAATCCATTAACCATCACGGCCACTCGTTTTATCTTGCCCGGGATCGCCCTTGTTATTTTGCTGAGGATGAGTGGCACTGGATTTATCTTGCCCAAACGGCCCGGGCTTGTCGCAGCCTCACTCGGTTTTATCAGCATTATTTATACAATGGCCCTGTTGAGCGCCATTGAGGTATTGCCGCTGGCCATTGCGGTTTTGATTTTCTACCTGTTTCCGATATTTACGGCTCTCATGCTGGCTCTCCTGGGTTGGCGCAAATTAACACCCACTATGGCGGTGAGTGGCGGCATTGCTTTTTTGGGCCTCGGTATTGCCCTTGGTGCTGAATTCGAAAACCTTGATGGCTGGGGACTTATCTACGGTTTGATTTCAGCGATTGGGCTCGCCACTGTTTCGGTTATCAGCAACCGCCTGATGACAGGTTACGATCCGCGTCAGGCAACGCTTTATATGTGTGTCAGTACGACGCTGATTATGGTGGTTATTTCACTGATCACCGGCGGCTATTCAATACCGGTATCATCGCTCGGCTGGACACATTTTTTGATTTCACTGAGTTTTTATGCCTATGCAATGATCGGTTATTACTTTTGCATTTCCCTCATCGGTGCAGGCGATACCACTTTTTTCTCAAACCTTGAGCCCATCGTCGCTGTCGGAACGGGCTTTGTATTCCTCGGCCAGGCTCTGGCACCTTTGCAATATATTGGTATAACGATTGTCGTCTGCGCGCTTATCTATGCCGGACGTAAAAAGGAATAATTATCGCGCGCCGGCGACATCCAAATTCGATCCGGCGACGTAAGACGCCTCTTCCGACAATAACCAGACGATGGCCTTTGCAACTTCTTCAGGTTGTCCAACTCTTCCCAATGGCAAGTTTGACCCGACCTCTTCGACGCGGCCATCGGGCTGAATTTCCGTATCGATGACACCAGGACTAACCGCGTTAACACGGATGTTTTCTCCCGCAACTTCCTGGGCTACACCCCAGGCAAAACTATCAACAGCGCCCTTGCTCGCAGCATAGGATGCACAAAAACCTGGCGCACCAATACGCGCCGAAGCCGATGACACCAGCACAATCGCGCCGCCCGCGCTGCCGTGTTTTGGCGACATGCATTTAATGGCTTCCCGTGTCACAATCATCATTGCCGTGATATTGAGATCAATGAGCGGCAACAGCTCATCGTATTTCAACTCGTCAACCCGGCCATAGGGCTCAACAATGCCGGCGCTATTGACCATGCCGGTCACCGGACCCAGTTCTTTTGTGCAGGTTTCAAACAAATTTATAACGTCTTGTTCTTTGGTGATATCAGCCTGCACGGCAATACCGCGTTGACCGGTTGCCTCGATCAGCGCAACGGTTTCGTCC
Organism: uncultured Rhodospirillaceae bacterium; assembly: GCA_913054205.1. Lineage (GTDB taxonomy): Bacteria > Pseudomonadota > Alphaproteobacteria > Rhodospirillales > UBA2165 > TMED23. Next base: position 892 of record CAJXJM010000454.1, on the reverse strand, counting down.
GCGCGGGCTTTGTTGCCGACGTAATTAACACAGACATCCCAGCCCGCATCGGCGGCCAAAACGCAAGTAGAGTGGCCAATTCCCCGGCCTCCACCAGTCACAATCAGCACTTTTGACATTTTGTTGATCCCCCTAAACTTTCCAAGTTGATAAAAGTCTATAGAATAATCTCAAAACCCCAAGAGAGAATCTGAAAGCAAGCAAATGGCAAATTCGCAAATTTTAGAGCTTAATCACGTCAACATAGAAACCCAAGACGTGGATCGTTCAGCAAAGTTTTACAGTGAGGTGCTCGGATTGGAATCCCGAGAACGGCCGGAGTTCGACCGCCCCGGCCATTGGATGTATCTCGGCAACATGCCCATTGTCCATATCATCGAGCCTTTGCCCGACAACAAACTTTTAACAGGATCTAAGGACGCGGCGATTTCGCACTTTGCACTGCGCATCAAAGATTATGAAGCCATGCGCGATCATTTGGATAAAATGGAAATTGATTACGCAGAAGTCCATGTGCCGGGCTCTAATCGCCGTCAACTATTCATCGATGATCCTGATGGTGTTTTTGTCGAACTCATCCATATGCCTGATTAAAAACTGACCCCATCTATGACCCCGACTAAAACCCTCATCGCAGGCTTTTTCTACGCGACCATTTCCACCTCGATTGGCGGCATGACGGTTGCGCTCACTCGCATGATCATCAACCAAAGTGATCCGCTGTCACTGGCTTTTCTACGTTATGGCTTGGGCGGATTGTTTCTAGCTGGAATATTATATCTCACGCGCAAGCCGCCAAAGATCGAACGTGGTGATTGGATGGCTATCATTGGCCTCGGTATCGTCATGTTTGCAGCATTTCCTTATTTTATGGCGCGATCTCTAGAAGACA
>CAJXJM010000453.1 GCA_913054205.1 uncultured Rhodospirillaceae bacterium | reverse complement strand
CCGCTTTTTCTGGCACGGTCTGGCTCAGCAGGATCAGTTTAGGCGGCACTTTATTAGCGTAGAACTGGCCCAGGAAAGCCTCCAATATTTGACCCGAATCGGCATCGGACGGATGGCTCGGATAATACGCTCGATTACCATAGTTGCAGCCGGCGCGAAGGAAAAAAACCTGGATACAGGTCTGCCCTCCTGCTTGATAAAGTCCAACAATATCAGCTTCTTCTACATGATTTGCATGAATATCCTGATGCGCTTGAATGCTCGTCATGGCGCGGATGCGATCTCTGATTTCTGCCGCTTTTTCGAATTCCTGACCGTCGCTGGCGGCCTGCATTTCGACGGCCAATTGTTTTTGAATTTCTTTTGATTTTCCGGTCAAAAAAGAGCGCGCTTGATCAACCAGACCAAGATATTCATCACGCCCCATAATATCAACGCAAGGTGCCGCGCATCGTTTAATTTGATAGAGCAGACAGGGCCGAGTACGGGCGGCAAAAACGGAATCTGTGCACGACCTCAACAAAAACGCGCGCTGAAGAACTGCCAAAGATTGATTGACCGCACCGGCAGAGGCGAAGGGTCCAAAATATTCACCTTGCTTTTTGCGCGCCCCTCGATGCTTGAGCACTTGCGGATAGTCGTGGTCGCCGGTGATCAAGATCGACGGAAAAGACTTATCGTCGCGGAGAAGGATATTATAGCGCGGCACCAATTTCTTGATCAGATTGGCTTCCAGCAAAAGCGCTTCCGCCTCGGTATGTGTTGTCACGAACTCCATCGAACGCGTCATATTGATCATCCGTTTAATGCGGATCGATTGCCGGTTGAGATTGGTATAATTGGAAACACGCTTTTTTAAGTTTTTTGCCTTACCCACATAGAGCACATCGCCTTTCTCATTGATCATCCGATAGACACCCGGGCCACCCGGCAAAGTCTTGAGATAACCCCGAATGACCTCAACGCCCTGCATTGAAGTATCGCCTATAGGGGCATCTTCGCTCGAAGATTTCTTTGATTTGTCGTCAGTTTTGCTCATCTCATCCAGCAGATTAATATAATACACCCAGTTTCACCCATGATATCCCCAACACTATCCACCAATCTTGTGGATAACTTTATTGAAAATATCTTTTTTTGAGGGATTTCTCCAATATTTGTTTCGAAGTCTACAAAACGGTTAAAATGAATGCACGCTCTATAAGTCATTGTTTTTAAAAGAATTTATGCTGAATACCATGATATTCGTTGTTACATACTGTAACATTGATCGAAATGCGGAAAATAAGGCAAAAAAAGGCAGGGTGTGCACAACTTTTCGAATATTTGCCGCGGATCGTCCAATAAAAACCCAAGGAAAATAAGGACTTGGCAGATATGTTACATAACTTAGTTACTTGTGGAGGCGCTATTCTGAGCGAAATCTTTCGATCTCAACGCCGGCACTTGCAGCATCTTCAAACACATCCAGTTTCTCAATTCTAACCCGAGCTGCCTGAACTCGCTCATCTTTGAGGCACATATCTGCAATTCTCTCGGCCAAAGTCTCAACAAGGTTAACATGACGGTCGGCGACCATCGCGCGAATACCATCTGCAACGTCTTCATAACTGACAACATCCGCCAGTCGGTCTTCGACAGCGGTTGGTGTTTCCTTCACGGCGAGATCAAGATTGATGCGAATGCGCTGAGGCTTTTCCTTTTCGTGACCATGTACACCAATTAAACCCGTGAGCATAAGATCACGAATAAACACATGACGCATAGATGTTTGCGCATCGGCAATTCGAAAAGCATGGACGACATTCGAGCTAGAATCTGTCATTTAATTTTCTTCCGTGTTCACTCATCTTGTGCCGTATTTTGTCCGGGCTGAGCCCAACCTAAATGCTGGCCAGAATCCAAGGCTAACAATTGCCCTGTCATCGAGGGTGTAGCAAGGATAAAACTCACGGCGCTGCAAATTTCTTTTGGGTCGACCTGAATTTGGAGCGGCGTCAGCTTTACCTGCCGTTCAAATTGATCATCAGATTGCCGGGCTGAAGGCAGCGTTGGGCCGGGTCCAATCGCGTTCACGCGAATATCAGGAGCGAGCGCGGCCGCTGAAGTTTGCGTCAACGTCCAAAGCGCTGATTTACTCAAGGTATAAGAGGTAAAATAGGGCGTCAAATTCTCTACACGCTGATCTACTATATTGATTATATTGGATTTTTCGCCATTCGGTAGATTCTCTACCAAACTTTGCGTCAACAAAAAAGGCGCTCGTAAATTAACCGCCATATGATCATCCCAGGACCGTTTCGTGGTACTTGCAATCGTATCTTCTTCAAACAGGGAGGCGTTATTTATGACACAGCCAACAACGCCAAGCTGGCGGGCAATTTCCGGGATCAGCGCCTTCACCGCATCCTCATCAGCAAGATCGGCCTGCAGTGTTATTGCCCTGCCATCGGCGTTTGTGATTTCTTGGACCGCGCTCTCGGCATCATCTACAGAGTCTTTAAAATGGATCGCCACCTGCCA
>CAJXJM010000452.1 GCA_913054205.1 uncultured Rhodospirillaceae bacterium | reverse complement strand
CCAATCTCAATAAGATGCATTCACCGACTCAACCCGTGCCTACCCCTTAAGTAGGCCGGCATTCCGCGCCCAGTGATATTTTGCGCCAAGCACCTCTACCGGTGTCTCCGTGGTATAGGGATAGGCAACAATTCCCCGATCATAGAGATATTCGCAGGCTTCTTCGACTTCCGTATCGCCAACCAGCGAGGCGACAATCGGCTTCTCGATGCCTTTGTCCCTGAATTCTTGGACAACCTCAGCAGTCAATTTAGCAAACACCATTGGCGGCGTGATAATCGTATGCCAATAGCCCAAAATAATAGAATGGATACGATCATCCTCCAGACCGAGACGAATGGTATTTTGGTAAGTCACCGGCGGTTCACCACCGGTAATGTCAACGGGGTTACCAGCGGCACCAAAGGGCGGGATAAATTCGCGAAAAGCGGCATCAAGATCATCCGGCATTGGCATCAGCGTCAGACCATTATCAAAGCACGCATCAGACAACAGCACACCCGATCCGCCTGCGCCGGTTATGATCAGAATGTTTTCACCTTTTGGCGTCGGCAGGACTTGCAAGCCGCGTGAATACTCAAGCATGGAACGCAGGCTTGGCGCGCGAATAACACCCGACTGTCTCAAGATATCATCATAGATTTTGTCATTGCCGGCCAGCGCGCCGGTATGGGAAGCCGCCGCTTTCGAGCCGTATTCTGTGCGACCGGCTTTGAGCATGATCACCGGCTTTTTCTTGGACACCCGCTCCGCCGCCTCGGCGAAGGCGCGGCCGTCTTTCAAGTCTTCTGCATGCATCGCAATAACTTGCGTTTCCGGATCATCTTCAAAGTAAATCAGCAAATCATCTTCATCCAGATCGGATTTGTTGCCGAGGCCGACAATTGCCGAGACGCCCATTTTACTCGAGCGGCTAAAGCCGACAATAGACATGCCAACGCCGCCACTTTGAGACGACAATGCGACTTTGCCTTTAACATCATAGGCCGTGCAGAAAGTCGCACAGAGATTCTCAGGCGTATAATAGAAGCCATAGATATTGGGTCCCATAATGCGCACGCCATATTTGCGGGCAACGCCGACGAGTTCATCTTGCAATTCAATTTCGCCAACTTCGCCGAAACCGGATGGAATCATGATCGCACCCGAAATGCCTTTCCGGCCAACTTCATCCATAGCGCCGACGCAGAATTGCGCGGGAATAGCGAAGACGGCGAGATCAACATCGCCTTCAATATCAAGCACACTCTTATAAACTTTTTTGCCGAGAATCTCATCGGCCTTTGGATGAACCGGATAAATCCCTCCTTTAAAACCACCATTGATAAGGTTTTTCATCACCGAGTTGCCGATTTTGCCGTCTACATCTGAGGCACCGATAACCGCAATACCTTTGGGGTGAAAAATGTGGTCCATTGTCTCTTTGATCTCTTTGTCAGACGGTCGGAAAATTTCTGGCTGCTCGGAGAAATCAACCGTGATCAGCGCATCGACAGCAATCGCACTGTCTTTTGTTGCGAAGACAGGATTGAGGTCCATCTCCTGAATCTCAGGAAACTCTGAAATCAAATTTGAAACATTGGTGATAATTTGTGCAAGGGCAGCTTTATCAACCGGGTCAGCTCCGCGTACACCATTCAGGACCTCGGCGGCATCAATGCTCTCCAACATTGAAAGCGCCTGATCGTTTGTTGCCGGTGCCAGACGGAAAGTTATGTCCTTCAACACCTCAACCAAAATGCCACCAAGACCAAAGGCAACCAACTTGCCGAAGCTTGGATCGGTTACAGCGCCAACAATGACTTCTTGGCCGTCAGACGGCAGCATTTGCTGAATTTGCACACCAGCTACATCAGCGTCCGCTTTGTAGCTTTTCGCATTGGCGATAATTTCGTCATAGGCCGCGGTGGCTTCATCGGCGCTAGCAACACCAATTTTAACACCGCCCGCTTCTGTTTTATGAAGAATATCGGCCGACACAATTTTCATGACAACTGGATAGCCGATGCCGTCAGCCAAGCTAGCCGCCTCGTCGCTCGATGTTGCCAGACCTTCGCTGGGCAATGGAATGTTAAAAGCGTCGCAGACCTTCTTGGCTTCTGGTGCGGTAAGTGCGCTACGGCCGTCTGCTTTAACTTGATCCAAGACGGCGCGAACTGTTGATGTATCGTTTCCCATAAAATTATCTCCCTGTTCCGAATATCTCGGAGGTGTGTTGGTGGTAGGTTACTGGTATTTTTTTGGTTTAGGCTTTCGTTTCGCCGACGACGCCTGAGGCTCGGATATCGGCAATCTCGTCAGCCGAATATTCCAGAACTTCGCTCAAAATTTCGTCGGTATGTTCCCCGAGCAATGGCGAGCGGAGGACTTCGACGGGCGAGTCCGATAATTTGACCGGATTACCAACGGACAGATATTTACCTCGTTCCGGATGATCAACTTCAACGATGGTTCCAGTGTCGCGCAAGGATTGTTCCTCGGAAATTTCTTTCATCGACAGGATAGGCCCAACCGGAATATTTAAC
>CAJXJM010000451.1 GCA_913054205.1 uncultured Rhodospirillaceae bacterium | reverse complement strand
TTTGAAATAAGCGGTGCTGATGATGGCTCATGAGATGAGTTGCTATTCTCGCTCATATACCGTTTAAGCGGATTATCATTATTACGCCATCTTAGCGTCAACCAGTCATCATCTAATCTCGTCGCTAGGGACGCTGATTTAGCTTTAGCTACTTTGAGTGACTTGGTGCGTAACGATAATGTTATCTTTGATTGTTTATAATACCTCTTAAGGTCCTTAGGTACTCTTCGAGAGAAGTAATAGATGTTCCTTTTTAAGTAGACATAAGGGACTGAATTGTCCTTCCACATGTCTTACCCTCCATACAGGTCACAAGTTAAAACGTATGGATACCAATGGGTTACCTAAGAAGTTAACAGATAAATGGTGCCCAGGAGAAGACTCGAACTTCCACGACCTTGCGGCCACTGGCACCTGAAGCCAGCGCGTCTACCAATTCCGCCACCTGGGCAAGTATCGACACAATATTTGTGATGGCGATTTAACGATGGCAGGTGGTACCCTTCTGTCCGCTTACTGTCAATATAGTTTCAAGAATCTCGAAAAAACGCCTCTTGTCGTAATACGGGATATGCGGGTTTGGGTTGTTCCTGATGGCTTGAAATTGTATTAAGTGATACCGAATTAGTAACTCTAGGGGCTCTTCTTACGCACCCCGGAAATATGGACAGATTTAATATGACAAAACGCATTGTGACAGTTTTTGGTGGATCTGGGTTTATTGGCCGTCATTTGGTCCGCAGATTGGCGGCAGAAGGTGCAATCGTAAGAGTTGCTGTACGGGACCCAGAAGATGCCCGCTATTTAAAGACAATGGGTGACGTCGCGCAAGTTGTCCCTTTCGCGGCCGATATTCGAGATGAAGCCACACTCCAGGCCGCTGTAGAGGGCGCTGAAAGTGTTGTGAATCTGGTCGGTATTCTCTCTGAATGGGGTGGGCAAAATTTTGAGAATCTCCATGCTCAAGGCGCAGGTAATGTTGCCAAAGCCGCCTCAACGGCGGGCGTTAAGAATTTGGTGCAGATTTCTGGCATCGGCGCCGATGCAAAAGCCCAATCTAAATATGCGCAAACCAAGGCTGCTGGCGAAGCGGCGGTAATATCTGAATTCCCGAATGCGACGATCATTCGGCCAAGTGTCGTGTTTGGTCCGGAAGATATGTTTTTTAATTTATTTGCCGGATTGTCTCGTTTTACGATGGGCATGCCGGTATTTGGCTGTCCTGGAATTCCAAAAATGAAATGGTTTTCGGAGGGCAGCTTGCTGCAATTCGATTTCTACGGCGACGGCGGGACTAAATTTCAGCCGGTTTACGTCGGGGATGTTGCGGATGCGATCATGGCTACACTCGGCAATGACGACGCCAAAGGCCAAATCTATGAGCTCGGCGGACCAACGGTCTATAGCAGTGTTGAAATAATGAAATTGATGTTGGAGACCATTGGCCGTAAACGTATTTTGGTACCCGTGCCGTTTTGGTATCTCACGCTCGTTGGTTGGTTCCTGCAAAAAATTCCAAAGCCGTTTTTAACCTGTGACCAGGTAAAACAATTGCAAGTCGACAATGTCGTTTCTGCGGAGGCGAAGACGTTGAGCGATCTTGGCCTAACACCAACACCGGCCGAAGTGATCTTACCGCATTATTTGGCGCGGTTTCGAAAAGTCGGGCACGAAGCAGTCACGTCGATCTAAAGATAAATCTGAAATTTTATTCTGCTGTCGCGTTTTTCGCAGCGGAAGCAATGATCTCGCTATATTCTCGTAAAAATATGGAGCCTCTAACTGTGCGCTGTACCAGCACGCTGCGCCGGTCGGCTTCATCTGATTTACGGCGCACCATTTCAAGCGTGGTGAGACGATCAATTGCTCGGGTAACGGCAGGTTTGGAGATGTTAAGGTTTTGTGCAAGACCTCGGACAGTGTGAGGGCCTTCGGTCATATAGACCAAAAGCAGCAGCGCCATTTGCCGGGCAGAAAGATCTGGCGCGTCACGTCTGACGCCATCCACGGCAGCACGACACCAAATATCCAACGCTTGATTAGGGCTAATTTCGATTCCCATAACACCACCTGTTCCGTGATCTCGTTACGATCACGCATCGTTTTTATTGCATTTTCGAACAAAAGCCAAGGGGCTTGTTGCCGTGGAGGAAAATTTGGTCGAAATTCATTTCGATAAGATTAAGAAGCGTATTTTTGTTTGAGCGTTTGAAACACTGCTCGGATGGCCATGGCCTCACCGCCTTCGGGGCGGCCGGGCTTGTTTGAGAGGTTCCAAGCCATGAGATCGATATGCGCCCAGTTGGTTTTGGGTTCGACGAATTCTTGAAGGAACAAAGCAGCGGTAATTGCGCCTGCGTAACCACCTTCCGGCGCATTGGTCAGATCGGCCGTTTTGCCATCAACCATTTTACGGTAGCCTGGCCAAAGCGGCAGTCGCCAAAGCGAGTCCTGCTGAGAGGCACCGGCTTTGGCGATGGCGTTTGCAAATTTATCGTCATTGGTGAAAAGCGCTGGTAACTCAGTTCCAAGAGCCACACGCGCGGCACCG
>CAJXJM010000450.1 GCA_913054205.1 uncultured Rhodospirillaceae bacterium | reverse complement strand
AGAGGAAGCTCCAGCAGAGGAAGCTCCAGCAGAGGAAGCTCCAGCAGAGGAAGCTGGTGAAGAGGAAAATAAAGACGGCTAACATTTATGAGCAAATCTTCGGACACGCCTTCTGATAACAATCAGGTTTGTGTTGGCATCGTGGCAGGGGCTCATGGCCTCAAAGGAGCTGTAAAGATAAGAAGCTTTACGGAAAATCCTAAAGATGTTGCAGCCTACGGACCTGTCACAGATCAGAGCGGCGAGCGCAGTTTTGAAATCCACATCGTCAGCGCTAACCAAAAAGGATTGGTTGCTGAACTAAGTGGGATTAAAGATCGAAATGCAGCCGAGGCAATCAATGGGACCGAACTTTATGTGTCCCGGGATAAATTGCCGGAACCGGACGAAGACGAGTTTTACTACGCAGATTTAATTGGTCTGCCGGTGGAGCACATAAATGGAGGCATAATTGGCACTGTAAGTTTGGTTGATAATTATGGTGCCGGCGACGTAATGGAGGTCGATTTAAAAGACGGAGGAACTGAAATGTTCACGATGTCGCGGGAAGTGGTCCCGGAAATCGATCTAGAAAATGGACGTATCGTGGTTAATCCACCGGTTGAGATTTATGCCGATGAAAACCACGATGATGATCCGGAAAGCAAGGAAGAAAAGTAATGGCAAACGAGTTGCCGCAAGATATGACATCCAGGGAAGCGCCAGCAATTGCATGGCGGGCGACTGTGATGACATTGTTCCCGGAGATGTTTCCGGGATCGCTTGGGCAATCGCTGGCTGGAAAGGCGCTTGAAGATGGTATTTGGGAAATTGATACGGTAGATATCCGAGAATTTGCCGAAGACAAACATCAGACCGTAGACGACACGCCGTTTGGTGGTGGCGCCGGAATGGTGATGCGGGCCGATGTTATTGATGCTGCACTTCAATCGGTGTCGGATTTGGAAGGACGCTCGGTAATTTATTTAACGCCGCGTGGACAGCCTTTGGATCAGGCGCGGGTAAAAGAATTGGCTTCAGCAGAAGGTGTTGTTCTTCTCTGTGGTCGTTACGAAGGCGTTGATGATCGTGTCATTGACGCTTGGCATATGGAGGAAATCAGCCTCGGCGATTTTGTCCTGTCGGGAGGCGAACCTGCTGCCCTGACGTTGATTGATGCCTGTGTGCGTTTGTTGCCTGGCGTTATGGGCAGCGAGTGCTCGCCGGAAGAAGAAAGTTTTGAAGGGGGATTGTTAGAATATCCCCATTTTACCCGACCCCGCATATGGGAAGATCGGGAGGTGCCGGAAGTTCTGCTGTCCGGGCATCACGAGAATGTACGAGCTTGGCGACAAGCCGAGGCAGAAAAAATTACGGCTGAGAGACGGCCTGACCTTTGGCAGAAATATGCCACCAAAGACAATCCGTCTTCTAGCAAACACTGAATTTAAAAAATTAGAACACTCTAGTTGAGGATAAGATGATGAATATATTGCAAGAATTAGAGCAAGAGCAGATGGCAAAATTACGCGCTGATAAAACAGTGCCGGAATTTGCTCCTGGTGATACCGTCAAGGTAAACGTGAAAGTGGTTGAAGGTACGCGCGAGCGTATTCAGGTTTACGAAGGCGTTTGCATTGCGCGTAAGAATGATGGTCTTCATTCTTCGTTCACGGTTCGAAAAATTTCCTACGGTGAAGGCGTGGAGCGGGTGTTCCCGCTGTTCTCGCCAAATGTCGATAGCGTTGAAGTTATTCGACGTGGTGACGTGCGCCGTGCGAAATTGTACTATCTCCGTGGCCGCCAAGGTAAGCGTGCGCGTATTGCCGAGCGAACTGACGGTTATGCTGCCAAGCTTTCAGCTTCAGATCGCGAAGCGGCGCAAGCCGAGAAAGAAGCTGCAAAGGCTGCTGCGGGTGGTAAGTCGAAAGCTAAAAAGGCTAAAACAGAGGCTCCTGCGGAAACCCCAGCGGAAACACCTGTTGAGGAAGTTGTTGAAGAGCAGGTTGAAAACAAGACCGAAGATTAATTTTCGGTTGTTGTTCTTTTGGTTGATTAGTCCATTAAACCACTAAGTGTGAGAGCGAACTCTGATGAGCGAAGCAAAAACCCTTTATGACAAATTATGGGACTCCCATATTGTCGATGAACAAGACGATGGAACGTGCCTGATCTACATTGATCGGCATTTGGTGCATGAGGTGACCTCACCGCAGGCTTTTGAAGGTATGCGCAATGAAGGTCGGAAAGTGCGCCGACCAGACCTTACTCTTGCCGTTGCCGATCACAACGTGCCGACGACGGACCGCAGTCTCGGCATTGAGGATGAAGAGTCGCGTATTCAGATTGAAGCGCTTGAAAAGAACTGCGCCGACTTTGGCATTGAACTCTACTCAATGGATGATATCCGCCAAGGCATCTGCCACGTTGTTGGGCCCGAGCAAGGCTTTACGCTGCCGGGGACAACTTTGGTGTGCGGTGATTCTCACACCGCAACGCACGGCGCTTTTGGATCCATGTCATTTGGTATAGGCACCTCTGAGGTCGAGCATTGTCTGGCAACTCAAACCTTGC
>CAJXJM010000449.1 GCA_913054205.1 uncultured Rhodospirillaceae bacterium | reverse complement strand
GGCACTGTCAGAGGAAATCTGATTTGACGTTGTCGTAGCATTCTCATAATGTTTTAAGATGAAAAATCATAATCCGTTCCGCTATTTCAAGACGTCACCCGAGATTATCCGCCTTGCCGTTATGATGTATGTCAGATTTCCGCTCTCTCTTCGAAATGTAGAAGACCTGCTCTATGAACGCGGTGTCGATATTTGTCACGAAACAGTACGCTATTGGTGGAACAGATTTGGCCCAATGTTCGCGCGTGAGATCCGCAAAAAACGGTTGCACCCAATTCCCAATCATTCAAATTGGAAGTGGCATCTCGATGAGGTTTTCGTAAAAATAAATGGCGAGACACATTATCTTTGGCGTGCGGTTGACCACGAAGGCGAAGTTCTAGAAACCTTTGTTTCCAAGCGGCGTGACCGCAAAGCAGCGTTGAAATTCTTAAAGAAAGCAATGAAGCGATACGGTCAGCCTAAAATTATTGTGACAGATAAACTACGCTCATATCGAGCGGCACTGAAGATTATTGGAAATGCCGAACGGCAACTGACCGGTCGGTGGCTGAACAATCGAGCCGAAAACTCACATCAGCCGTTTCGGCGAAGAGAGCGAGCTATGGCAAAGTTCCGAAGCATCAAATCGCTCCAGAAATATACTTCGATCCACGCTTCAATCCACAACTTCTTCAATCACGAACGTCATCTCTACGATCGCAAAACATTCAAACTCAACCGTTCTGCCGCTTTAACTGAGTGGCGTAATCTCGCGATCTGATAATTGCCCATCACTGCCGTTTGAGATCAACTCAATTTACTCTGACAATGCCCCCCGAAGACACACGCAATCTTGAAGCTTTAAAGCCGATCAAGGATGAGATTGGTGGGCGGCTTGCTGGTGCGGAAAAAGGCACCAATGCCGATTATTTTCTGAAATTGATGGCGGCTGGCGTCTATGACGTGATAATGCCCGATGTGAAATACACTGGCGGTCTCGCACCAACCTTGCGCATTGCTGAACTTGCGCTCGATCAGGGTGTCGATTTTTCGCCGCACAATCCGAGCGGTCCGGTTTGCCATATCGCAAGCCTCCATGTTGCAGCTGTCGTGCCTAACCTTTTGATCCTCGAGCATCAATTCGATGAAAGCCCGCTGTTTAACTCGATCTTCCCGGATAGTGTTCCGCTCATTCAAAACGGCCACTCTCCCTTGCCAATTGGGTCCGGATTGGGCGTCAACGTTCCTGTTTCCTTCTGAAAATCAAATTTCCGCAATGTGGAATTAGGTGAACAAAGCTCTGTGCCAGAACCAGCGCTCTATGCCAGTATCTTTGGTACGGATTGGCGTTTTAGGCTCGAAAAAACGAACCAGGACGTCGTACTGATAGAATCGATAAAAACTCAGTGGAGGCGACTATGCGTAAACTCAAAACATTTACCAATATAACGGTGACTGCAGCGCTTGTAGGTGCAGTTAGCTTGCTCTCATCTGGTACCGTCCAAGCACAAAAGTCCAAGGACACTGTGCGCTTTGGTCTATATCAGCCGATTAAAATCTTGGATCGGATTTATAATCCCCATCCGGAAACCAACCTGACGGCGCCGGCCGTCTTCGATAATTTGCTTTTTTATGATGCCGGAGATCGGAAATATAAGCCGCAATTAGCCGTATCGTGGAAGCGCCTCGACGCGACGACGATGGAGTTCATATTGCGCAAAGGCGTGAAATTCCATGACGGCTCTGATTTTGATGCCGAAGATGTCGCCTATATGGTCAAATTCGTTACCGATCCTAAAACCAAGTTCCGCTTCAAAGGAACGCGGTTCGGCTGGATCGCCGGTACCGAAATAATCGATAGCCATACGATCAGAATTAAGAGTAAAGGTCCCTATGCACCGGTGTTGTCACGCATGGCGACGGCCTTGCCGATCTATCCGTCCAGTGTTCATGGCGCTTTGAAGGTAAAAAGCACTTTCGGGCGTAATCCGATTGGAACTGGCCCCTACAAAGTAACCAAGGTCGATCCCAACCAGGGCATATTCTTTGAAAAAAATGAAAATTACTATGCTGGCTCCAAGCCTGCGGGGATGGTCAAAAAGCTGATCGCCCGACCTATTCCAGACAAACAGTCACAGATTGCCGAGTTGATGTCGGGTGGCCTGGATATCATGTACAACGTGCCTAAAGACCAAGGTGAAAACTTGGCGGCCAATCCGAACCTCAGCATTTCGGTGACGCCGACTGTGTCGTTTGTGTATGTGTTGTTTGACGCAGCAGATCGCTCTGGGTTTGGCCATTTCAAAAACATAAAAGTGCGCCAAGCCGTATTACACGCCATCGACCGAAAAGCTTTGGTGAAAGCTCTTGTGCCAAAACAATTGCATGGCCAGCCGTTGCAGCGCGCTATTTGTCACGATTGGCATGTCGGCTGTAAATCCTCCATTCCACCGCTAAAACATGATTTGGCAAAAGCCAAAAAATTGCTCGCTGAAGCGGGGCTGCCCAACGGTTTTGACGTCGAAATCACCACTTGGGGACCTTCGCGCCAGATCGCCGAAGCGGTTTCCGGACAACTTCGCAAAGTCGGCATTAAAG
>CAJXJM010000448.1 GCA_913054205.1 uncultured Rhodospirillaceae bacterium | reverse complement strand
TGAACCAGAACACCTATTCGGTGATGGAGAACGACACCCTGGTCGCGATCCCGCTTTTTCTGTTCATGGGGTATGTAGTTGAGCGCGCCAACATCGTCAACCGGCTGTTCTACTCGCTGCAAATGGCGGCTCGTAATTTACCGGGATCCATGGCAGTTGCGGCTTTGATCACCTGCGCGGTATTTTCTACTGCCAGCGGAATCGTTGGCGCGGTTGTCACCCTGATGGGCCTTCTGGCGTATCCGGCAATGGCCAAGGCCAATTATGACAAGAGCTTCGCCTCTGGCGTTATCTGCGCCGGCGGCACCCTTGGCATCTTAATTCCGCCCTCGATCATGTTGATTGTCTATGCGGCGATTGCGGAACTTTCGCCGCTGCGTCTATACGCCGCCGCCATTCTTCCTGGGTTTATCCTGGCCGGATTGTACATTGTTTATGTCATCGTTCGAGTCATGATTACGCCATCGCTTGCGCCAAAGCCGCGCGCTGAAGATGTCCCGCCTCCGCGCGTTGTCTACTGGCAGCTTCTGACGTCGTTTGTGCCGTTAACCCTCTTGATCATGTTGGTTTTGGGCTCAATTCTTGGCGGCCTCGCAACACCGGCGGAAGCCGCCGCTATGGGTGCCTTCGGCGGGCTGGTACTGTCTTGGGCCTACAGATCCCTCAGTTGGATAATGCTGAAGGAATCTGTCTATTTGACGGCGAAAGCGACGGCGATGGTGTGCTGGCTGTTTGTCGGATCATGGACCTTTGCGTCGGTGTTTTCATACCTTGGCGGCCATGAAATTATTGAACATTTTGTTCTCGGATTCGACTTAGCGCCTTGGCAGTTTTTAATTCTGGTGCAGTTGATCATTTTCCTTTTGGGTTGGCCGTTGGAATGGTCGGAAATATTAATTATATTTGTCCCAATTTTTCTGCCGATGTTGCCGGCCTTTGGTGTTAACCCCTATTTCTTCGCGATGTTGGTGGCGCTCAATTTACAAACCTCGTTCTTAACGCCGCCGATGGCCATGTCGGCCTACTATTTAAAAGGCGTGTTGGGAAATTTGATCGAACTGGTTGATATTTTCAAAGGCATTATGCCCTATCTTGGTATCGTTATTTTTGTCATGTTCTTGATGTATCAGTTCCCAGCAATTGCGTTATGGCTGCCGGATTACTTTTTTGGCGAATATATTCCTAGGTCTATTCCTAAGGTTAAATGATATGATTGGATATCACATGAAGACCGCACGAATTGGGTATAAAGGAGTAACAATTTAATGTCTCAAGATACCTTTGAAAAAATTTTTGGCGTGATCGGAACAGCACTGATCACTATTTTCGTGCTCGGACTGGCGGCCAGTATTTCCGCCGGGGCGGCCGGATTTTGGGGCGGCTTGCCGTTTTGGGTGATCTGCATCGCTGTCCTGACGTTGGTTCTCTATGATTTATGGGATTCGTGCTTTCGGAAAAAGTCCTCTAACTGAGGCAAATTCAATTTTCTTACATAGAGGCTGAAGTGATGGATTTGGCGGATTTGGGGGCAACCCAACTGGTGCAGATGATTAAGGACGGCGAGATTTCGTCGCTGGAACTGGTCGAGGCCTGTATTGCCCGGATCGATGACAAAGAGGAAGAAATCGGTGCCTGGGCGCATCTAGACTATGATTTTGCTCGCAAGCAGGCGGAGCATTCAGATGCCTACCGGGCCAGTGGCGCGCCCTGTGGCCCGCTTCATGGCATTCCTGTAGGGATCAAAGATATCTTCGACACCGACGACTATCCTACTGAAAATGGAACAATCCTAGATGCCGGGCGGAAACCTGATGAGGATTGCGCCGCCGTTAGCCGTCTAATGGCCGCCGGTTGCATTATCATGGGCAAGACCGTAACAACTGAATTGGCCGTGTATTCGCCGGGGAAGACCACTAACCCCCATGATGTTAACCGCACCCCCGGTGGCTCCTCCAGCGGTTCTGCTGCTGCCGTTGCCTGCGGCATGGTTCCTTTGGCGATTGGCTCGCAAACCAATGGATCCGTCATTCGCCCAGCTTCTTTTTGCGGCGTGGTCGGCTACAAGCCCACGCATGGTCTTATTTCAAGGGCTGGCGCCTTGGCGCTTTCTCGCAACCTCGATCATGTCGGCGTTTTTGCGCGCTCACTGGAAGATGCCGCCCTGATTGCAGAATGTATGATTGGCTATGATCCGAAAGACCCCGACACGCAGCCAAAACCTGCACCAAATTTAAGTGAATTGACCGCTCAAGAGCCGCCGATAGAGCCAAAATTCGCCTTCATCAAAACACCTGTTTGGGACCAGGCCGACCCCGCAACTCAAGATGCATTTGAAGAACTCGCTGAATTTTTGGGTGATAGGTGTGACGAGGTTACTCTGCCGAAAGAATTTGACAATGTCGTCGCTGATTTACGAAAAGTTATGACAGTCGATCTGGCCAAAAACTTAGGGCCCTATTACCAGCATGGCAAAAGTAAAATCAGCGAAATCCTCATCGGTTTGATCGAAGAAGGCCAAACCGTCTCCGCGTTCGACTACAACACGGCCATCGATAATCGAGCGGTGTTGCACAGCTGGATACAAG
>CAJXJM010000447.1 GCA_913054205.1 uncultured Rhodospirillaceae bacterium | reverse complement strand
GCCCGCAGGCTCGCCAAGCTTGCCCAGGCACCGTTTATCAAAATCGATGCCACCAAGTTTACCGAAGTCGGCTATGTTGGACGAGATGTTGAATCCATCATCCGGGATTTGATGGAAACCGCCATTCACGAAACCCGCGAGCGGCTCAGAAAACAAGTTATCGCCAAAGCGGAAATTCTCGCAGAAGAGCGCGTGCTCGACGCTTTGGTTGGCGATTCCGCCAGCCCCGATACCCGCCAAAAGTTTCGGAAAATGCTGCGCGAAGGCCAGCTCGACGATAAAGAAATTGAAGTCGATGTTATTGAATCCAATACCTCGGGCATGCCGACTTTTGATATCCCCGGTATGCCGGGCGCGCAAATGGGCATGCTCAATATCGGTGAAATGATGGGCAAAGCTTTTGGTCAACAAACCACGCCAAAACGTCTTTCGGTTTCTGACAGCTACGATATCTTGATGGATGAAGAAAGCGACAAACTATTGGATGAAGACCTCGTCATCAAAGAGGCCACCGATAATGTCGAGAACAACGGCATCGTCTTTATTGACGAGTTTGATAAAATCACCGCCCGCGCCGATGCCCATGGCGGCGATGTCAGCCGGGAAGGGGTGCAACGCGATCTATTGCCGCTGATCGAAGGCACGGCGGTCACGACCAAATACGGCACCATCAAAACCGACCATATTCTGTTTATTGCGTCGGGCGCGTTTCATCTCGCCAAACCGTCTGATCTCTTGCCCGAATTACAAGGCCGCCTGCCGATCCGGGTCGAGCTGCGGGCGCTGACCGAAGAAGACTTTGTTCGCATCCTGACCGAGCCAGAGGCCAGCCTGATCAAACAATATGTTGCGCTAATGGCAACCGAAGAGGTCACGCTTAATTTTTCAGAGGAAGCCATCCAGGAAATCGCCAAACTCGCCGCCGAGATCAACTCGGTTGTCGAGAACATTGGTGCTCGCCGTCTGCATACGGTGATGGAAAAATTGCTCGAAGAAATCAGCTTCACCGCCACCGACCGCGGCGGCGAAGCCATCGAAATCACCCCCGAACTTGTCCAGGAACGTGTCGGCGACCTCGTCAAAGGCGGCGATCTCAGCAAGTTCATTTTGTAGGGGTTTGAACCACAGAGGGCACAGAGAACACAGAGTGTGGCGGTAGAATTAAGGGGACACGTAACACGTACATGTCCCCTTAATTCTCATTTTTTTATCCGTTTGCCGCCTCTGCGCAAAACTTGTTTAATCGCGCTTGAACAACGGAGCCAAAGACCATGTCCACCTTACCGCCTCGCCAGGAGATTGCCGCCGCTTGGAACGGGCGAGAACTTTCAGAAACGCCGGAAGTTTGGATGGTGACATTGACGCCAAGCCATTTGGCGGAGCTTGAGACAGCGGCGGATATCAATGACAGTTCTTTTGATTTGCCGACTTTGGGGCCCGTTCTAGCGGACCTCCAGGTCGAACTCATCAATGGCCGCGGTTTTGTGCTGATCCGTGGATTGGAGATCGAAAAATACTCCGAAGACGAAATTGCCACTATATTTACCGGTCTTGGATCGCATATTGGTCATGCGCGATCTCAAAACGGCGCCGGTGATCTTTTAGGCCATGTGCTGGATGTCGGGGCGGACGCAAACGACACCGATGTTCGCATTTACCAGACCAGCGAACGCCAAACATTTCATACGGATTCCTGCGACGTCGTTGGGCTCATTTGCCTTAAAAAATCCAAATCCGGCGGCGCCTCAATGCTGGTCAGCGCATCCAGTATCTATAATGCGTTATTAGAGCGCCGGCCCGATCTATTGGAATTACTGTTCGACCCGATCGCCACCGATCGCCGCGGCGAAATTCCCAACGGCATGAAACCCTATTTCGAAATTCCGGTATTTACCTGGCATGAGGGGCATCTCAATATAATGTACCAACGCCAGTATATCGATTCAGCGCAGCGCTTTTCAGGCGTCCTGCGTCTCACGCCAAATCATATTGAGGCGCTGGACCTGTTCGATGAACTCGCCAATGATCCCGACCTGACCCTTTCGATGCAGCTGGAACCCGGCGATATTCAATTCGTCCATAATCATTCAATGCTGCATGACCGCATGGGCTTCGAAGACTGGCCGGAGCCAGACCGCCGCCGCCATTTGCTGCGATTGTGGTTAAGTGTCCCCGGCGATCGTCCTTTGCCAGAGTGTTTTGCCGAGCGATTTGGCTCGACCACCATTGGCGATCGCGGTGGAATTGTCGTTCCCGCGTGACGGATGTGTTAAAGCGGACATGACCTTCTACACGTCCCCTTATTTTCTATTCTACTTCTTCAGCCAAGCCGCCATGCCTTGAACATTGGCTTTGCGGAAGAACTTATAGGCGTCCCAGTTTTTGTACTCGGACATGTTGACGGTTTTGGCAAGCTCGTCGACAGATTTTCCGGCCCGCAAACCCGCGGTAACACGTTTTCTAAGTGTCTCAATATAGGCCCGGAATTTTTTCAAATCACCGTGGGTGCCGACACTGCCCTGGGCCGGGATCCAAGTTTTAAATTTTAGGCTTTCAGCGGTTTTGATCTGCTTGATCAAACCATCAA
>CAJXJM010000446.1 GCA_913054205.1 uncultured Rhodospirillaceae bacterium | reverse complement strand
AGATATGTCCTCATCAATGAGCCCCATATGTTTGGAAAACGTGCTCATGCCACTGACAAACTCGGGTGAAATGGCTGCGTTGTAGAAAGGCAGGTCGCGCTCAATAATGCCGGCAATCAGCTCAGCTTCGTCCGGCGGAAACCGCTTGCGGCCGACTTCGGTGGCGAGACTGACATCTTCTTTAAGCGCTTTATGCGTCTTAACTAACGCCCGAACAGCTGCTGCGCATGCGTCTGGATTTTCATTGATCAAACGCTCAGACGTGATCAAAGCCGGCATTGTATAATTAAACGCTGTATCAGGCCCATCGCCGCGGCGGGCATCAATTACAAGCGTACCGGCACCCGATTTAATCGCCACTTCCGCGCCCATGCCATTGGCCCAAAAACCATCGATCTTGCCGTCTTCCAACGCTTTAGCCGCAGTTACGCCAAAATTGACATTTTTGCCGGAAAACGCACCCGGCACAGGCGCTATATCCACCTTATCTTTCTCAATATCGATCCCGGCTTCTGTCAACAATCGCATCAATCCCAGATCAACCAAAGGTGCCGCGCCAATTTTTAAGCCTTTAACCGCTTCGATGTCGCCTTGCTTGACGCCGAGGTCACTGCGCAGAATCAAAAACCAGTACATCCCCTGAGCAAGCGCCGCCAATAGTTTGCCGCCCTTCCAACCTGGAAAAGCATGCGGCGTCGAATGGGCAGAGCCACCAACAAAATCAATTTCACCGTCGCGCATTTTTTCCAAAGTATGATCGACGGGGAATATTAGTTCCAGTTCCATGTCCAGGCCTTCTTCTTTGAAAAAGCCTAAATCAACGGCAGCGATGGCCGGAAAATAGGAATTTGAGACGAGATCTGGTATTGCGATTTTCATTTAATTTTTCCCCTGTAAGTGTGGCGACAGATTAGTAAAAAATACTTAGAATTAAAAGCATTATTGATCGCCAACTTCAATGACAACAGCCATGCCGGTATCGCCCGCAGCGCAACCGGTAAAGAGACCTTTGCCGCCGCCCCTGATCGCCAATTCTTCAATCAATTCGATAATGCCGCGCACGCCCATCGGCGCCTGTGGATGGCCCCAGACCAGTGTGCAGCCGTAATTGTTCATCTTATTGACGTCATAGCCGGTTTCTTTGACAAAATAGACATCGTTCACCGCAAACGGGTTATGGGTTTTCACTGCGTCTATATCATCGAGCGCTACATCAGCATTCTCTAAAGCGCGCTTGGCTGCGGGTACGGGGGCTTCCGGCATAAATCCGTTTTCCGCCCGCGCCATGCCAAATCCCTTAATCTTCACGACAATATTTTTATCGCTGCTGAGCTCAGCCGCCTTATCCGGATGGGTCACGAGAATACAGGCATTGCCGTCAGTCGGATGGGTTTGTCCTCCATAGGTAACCGTGCCGCCTTCAAGAACAGGCTTTAGAGACGCAAGCTTTTCCGGATCTGATTTAAACACACCTTCATCTCCGTCCATGGTAGCCACGGTCTTTTTGAAATTCGCCGACGGCACATCAAACGGCAAGGTCATAAAGCGCTTCAAGAAGGCTGACTCATCTGCAAGGGCGGCCTGATATTGTTGCTGGCGAAGCACAACGATTTCATGTTGTTGCTCGGTGGTAATCTGGTGTTTTTGAGCGACGTTTTCAGCTGTTTGCAGCATCGAATGTTTGCCGATCGGATCAGATTGCATGTTATCCAAGGTGACGTTTTCGTGTCGCCCAGTGCCGCCAATTCCAGAAGGCTCCGGGTAATACACTTGCGGGCCGTTTGAAATGCGGTCAACCGTTGCTACCAAGGCAACGCTCGCCATATCATTGTCGACCGATTGCGCGGCATCCAATACGCATCTGACACCTGTTGCACAGACTTGAGAAATCGTCGGCCCGCCGATTTCGGGCGCGCCGATCATTCCGGTGAACCACGGCAAGCCGTTAAAGGATTGCTGCTGGTGAACCGTGATTCCCAAATTGGCGTAGTCAAATACCCCGGGGTCAATATCGCGCTTTGCGAGCTCCGCTTTGGCGACATGAGCCCCAAATTTAATGCTGTGGAGATGGGCCAGCGTTCCCTGCCATTTGGCAAAAGGCGTCGACCAATAGGCTCCATAGGGGATTTGTGCAGTAAAAGACATGGTGCAGTCCTAGGTTCGTTAACTCGTTTTCTGACTTCCCAGAATAAAGCTTGTTCGCCCCTCTAACAATCACATTTGACCAACCGGAATTAAGGGTACAATTAAGGGTACAGCTTACTTAATTCGAATTAAGTAAGCTGTACCCTTAATTAAGTACCTGTTCGTAGATGGTTTTTGCCCATCCCCGCACACCGCGCTCTCCACCTTCGTCATTTCCTTGGCCCTGGAGCCAATCTCGCACCGGAATAGCAAACCCGGTCTTCGGACGATTTAAAACACTTTCCGGCAGCGCTACTTTGGGGCTGCGTGCCATATCTTGTTTGGAAAATCCGCGGGCTGCGAGTTGGACGAATAAAGTGGCATCGACCAGAGGTGTTCGTATTTCAAGCGAATGCGCCATGCCCGCCCAATCTGAATCCCTGAGCAATTGATTGCGCATGTACCACATGCTT